>JAIVHP010000035.1:0-9447 GCA_020201045.1 Flavobacteriales bacterium | reverse complement strand
GACAAAAACAGATAAATAATTCCCACGTGTAGCCCGCTCACAGCGAGAATGTGAACCACACCGGCATCGGCGTATTGACTCTTTAAATCCCGTTCGAGAAATCCCTTATTGCCCAGCACCAGCGCAGATGCTATTCCCAATTCGCGGGGGTGCATTCCGTATTTTTCAAACAACTGAGATGCGTTGTTTTGGAGATTTCTTAGAAACAAAAGTGCCCGGCTACGCCTTGAATCCGCTTCAACGGTGGTATAACCCGAACCGAGGTAAACTGTTCCCGAAAACCCACTCTGCGCCAGGTAGCCGGCGTAATTAAATTGGCCGGGGTTTAAGGGTGCTTCGGGCATTTGGATGTGATCGGAAAAAATAATTTCCTGGCCAATCTCCAAATTTTCAAAACCACTATCGAGTGGTACATAGCAAATAGCTTTTCTGCTTTGTTCGTAGGCGGCTATCACCCCGTTATCTGCATAGGCCGTAATCAGCAGCTCCCCTTTTACGGAATTCGATCCGATTTCGGGACGCTTTGAAATAGTAGCCTGATGGTAATCGGCAGATTCATGGATTTGCGCTTTCGATTCGGATGCTTCCTTGTTTGAAGCAGTAAGGTAAATACCGAGAAAAAAGAAGGAAGTGTAAATGAGCACCCCGAATGCCGTGTATTGGTTGGGATACTTCCACCTATTCTTTCGGGCAAAGAAAAAAGCGATTAAGACCAGTACGGGCGTTAAGATATACAGCAAATCGGCGGGGAAGTGATACAGGTAGTTGCCTACCGTACAACCCAACAACAGCGGGATGATCAGTCTCACCAAAGGAGCATCGTGCCACGAAACAGACATAAAAAAAGGGGCTTAAAAGCCCCTTAAAGTTATGAAAATCAAAACACTAAAAAACAGATACTTTTTTAGATACCGTATTGTTGTTGGTTACGGCTCTTAAAATGTAAATACCCGATGTAAGTCTGGCCGGTAATGTAATTTGATCGGCAGCACTGATTCCGCCCTGAACATACTCCCCCATTTTGCGGGCATTTAAATCGTAAAGCTCAAATCTAACGGTACTCAACGGTGCAATTTCACTCATTTCAACCACAATTTGATCGTTGGAACCCGAGCTATTAATCAGCTTGAAGTCCATCTCCGCATTGTCTGGATTGCCTTCAATCAGTGTCTGATGGCTTTCGCTCGAAGCGTATTTATTTCCAGTTCCTGCCCACAGTCCACTTCCCGTAGCTTCGCCGATGGTAATATTGCAAATGGTTGAATAATCGCCTGTCAAATTTCCCTGAGTGGCATAAACATCTATATCGTAGCTATCGCCCACAATGAGATCGGTAACCCATTCCAATCGGATAAAGCGATTGCCGCCAACACGGGTGTAGAACAAGTCGTCCTGTGTTTGCGAAGTATTTCGAAATCTCCAGGTGTACGACTGTGCTTTACAAACCTCATAGGCCTGAACCTGGAAATTTATTGGAATTGTACTCCCACACGTATAGATATCATCTCGAAGACCCGTGTTAGGGACAAAGTTGTTTGTATTCAAAAACCGCAGCGATCCTACCGGACTTTCCTGCCCATTGAATTCAGCAAAAGCAGACACAATGAAAGTAGAACCCAAACTGAGATCTGGAACTTTAGAAAGACGCAAGAGCCTTTGGTTGTCGTCTCCGTAGACGCTCACCGTTTCAGATAAATCGTTGAACTCCCAGCGATACCGGTCTGCACCAGCTACACCATCAGCGCCAATCACGTCGCAAAACGAAAAGAAGCCGCTGGCATACTGTTCTTCAAGCTGAGTAGACTGCACATCGGCCTGCATCTCGATGGTGCAGGAAGGGCCATAAGTTCCAGCCACAGGGCCGGGAAAATAACCGAGCCTTACACTCACGTCGTAGCTTCTTCCGTATTCCAAATCGTCAAACCACCACAATCTAAAGTTGGGATTTGCGCCGTTTGGCGAAATTACTTCGTAGGTATTGAAAGGAGCTTCCAACTCTTCGAATCGCCACTGGTAATATGCAACAGTTCCTGCATTCCCTGCCTGGGTAGATCGAATAATATCTCCGGAGACATAATTTGTAAGTCCGCAGTATTCATCGCGTAACTCGATAGCGGGAATGTAGGCCACGGATGTTGTAAACGATTCATCTGATGGAGCCGATGCATCGGCGTGATATACCCGATAATAATAGGTGTTCCCTACGTTTAATCCGGAGAGCGAAACGGTTTCTTCTATTCCGGCACCGAAGTTATTTTCGCAAGCCAAAACACTTCCACCGCAGGCATCTACCACTTCAATGGCTATATCCAGATCGCCGCCAGGAGTTGCGCGCACAAACTGATTTGACGAAAGCGCCTGAAAAGAGTACCACAAATCAGATTGTGAACCCGGGCCAGTACACTGCGCATCGCCAGAAAATGGGGCTCCTGCCAACGATGCCGATTGAACATTGTCATTTAAGGTGACCCCTGAACTTATATTTGTAGCTGACGAACAATCATTTGCCCACAAGGCAACAGGACAAGCCATCAGACAGGCAATGCCTAAAAAAATGCGATACATACTTTTCATAGTAATACTATTTAGATGGAACTACACACCCCCACAAATTTAATTTAATAGACGTAGGTTTTAAGAGAAAATAGCCTTGTAATCAGAAATATTATAAACGTGGTTTTCAACAAAAAAAAGCAAGGCTTTCGCCTTGCTTTTTACCACCTACTGAATTTACAACACTGATCTTCCCCACTAAAATTCCTTAGCTGCAAGTTCTGCTGTTCTCGATGCATAACCGTATTCATTATCGTACCACGACAGAACTTTTACAAAGTTTCCGTTGGCTATGGTCATGTCGGCATCAAAAATGCTGCTATGTGTATTTCCGACGATATCGGCAGAAACGATCGGATCTTCTGTATACTCTACAATTCCTTTTAACTCGTTTTCCGCTGCATCGCGAATTACTTTATTAACTTCTTCTTTTGTTACTTCCTTTTTGAGCACTACCACAAAATCCGTCATCGATCCGGTAAGGGTTGGAACGCGGGTGGCTATACCATCTAGTTTACCCTGAAGCTGTGGCAAAACCAAGCCTACCGACTTCGCTGCGCCTGTGGTGGTGGGGATTATAGAAACTGCCGCTGCACGTGCCCGTCGCAAGTCTTTGTGTGGTGAGTCTTGCAGACTCTGGTCGGCTGTGTAAGCGTGAATGGTATTGATGTATCCTTTTTCGATTCCAAATTCACGGTCGAAAAGCATAGCGATTGGTGCGAGGCAGTTTGTGGTGCAACTCGCATTTGAAACAACCTTGTGCTCACTCGTTAACGAATCGTCGTTTACTCCAATAACTACTGTTTTAACATCGCCCTGTGCAGGTGCAGATATGATTACGCGTTTGGCACCGGCAGTTAAATGTTTTCCGGCACCGGCTTCGTCTCTAAAAATTCCCGTGCACTCTGCCACAACATCTACATTGAGTTCTTTCCATGGAAGGTCTTCGGGATCTCTTTGCGCATAAAGCTTTATGGACTTTCCGTTTACGGTGATTTCTCCTTTGCTCGATGTAACTTCTCCATCGAAACGACCCTGACTTGAGTCGTACCTGAGCAAATGAGCCAGTGTTGGAGCATCTGTCAGGTCGTTGATCGCCACAACTTCGACGTTCTTTTTCTTGAGAAGTTCTCTAAATGTCAATCGGCCAATACGGCCAAATCCGTTAATTGCTACTTTTATCATTATTGTAAAATTGCTATCTAAGTGTCATGAGAACACAAAGATAATTGAATATTTTAATTCTGTGGTTTCGACGACAAATAATTGACTGAAGTTAAATATCGGCGATTACCCCATCTACTGTTCAGGTCATTTTTTTAGGTAAGCGACGACACGATATTCTCTATCGTAATCCCTTCGGCTTCCGCCTGATAGTTTCGCACAACGCGGTGTCTTAAAATCGGGAGTGCAACGGCGCGCACGTCTTCCATATCGGGCGAAAACTTTCCTTTTATTGCGGCGTAGCACTTGGCGCCGATAATAAGGTACTGCGAAGCTCTCGGCCCGGCACCCCAACTCAGGTACTGGTTGGTTTCTGGAGATGCTGCGGAAGTGTTCGGGCGAGATTTGGATGCGATGTTCACAGCGTATTCTACTACGTTATCGGCAACGGGGATTTTGCGAATTAAATTTTGGAAATTTAAAATCTCATCTTCGGTTATCACTTGATTAACCGTAGTTTCTATCTCAGCAGTCGTTGCTTTTACCACATCTACTTCTTCTTTAAAGCTCGGGTAATCTACCCAGATATTGAACATAAAACGGTCTAACTGGGCTTCGGGCAGTGGGTAGGTTCCCTCCTGCTCAATGGGGTTTTGGGTGGCCAAAACGAAAAATGGGTTGGGCAAAGGGTAATTCTGACCCGCTGTAGTAACCGACTTTTCCTGCATAGCTTCCAGAAGGGCTGCCTGTGTTTTGGGAGGAGTACGGTTAATCTCATCGGCCAAAATAACGTTTGAAAAAAGCGGTCCTTTTACAAATTTAAACTGCCTGTTCTCACTGAGAATTTCCGATCCAATTATATCGCTCGGCATTAAGTCGGGTGTAAACTGAATACGGTTAAATGTCAACCCCAGCGTTTTGGCGATGGTATTTACAAGAAGCGTTTTAGCAAGCCCTGGCACGCCCACGAGTAGGCAGTGTCCACGACTAAAAATAGATATGAGCAACTCGTCGACCACATCATTTTGACCAATAATTACTTTACCTATTTCGCTGCGCATGGCAGCGTACTTATCGGTTAGATCCTTAACCGCTTCTACGTCTTTCATTCTTTCGTGTCGTTTATATTCTCCGCACCATCCAATTCCTTTAGCCACGGGTAGCCAAAGCTACAGGAATGATACGCATCATCTATTTTAATATACGTTTCATTGATTTTACTCCGCATCCAGGTATCCATGTTCTCACCTTTCAGCGTTTCGGATGCCATATTCTGCAGCATTTGATAATCTTCCTTCATATTGGCTCTGTGGGGATCAGTTCGGTTTATCAACTTTACAATCCTATAGCCCTTGTCCTGTCCTTCGCTTTGAAAAAAGAAAGATTTGCTCATTTCGCCCTTTTCCAGGGTGTCGATAGCAAGAAATAATGTAGGATCGAGTTCGTCCATTTCAAAAATCGTGGAGCCCGATTCTTTATTTACGATCATCCCATTTTGGTTCTTCGACCGCTCGTGATCCGAAAATTTACTCGCCGCAAGAGCAAAACCGATGCTGTCTCTCAAGATCAAAGTTCGAATGGAGTCGAGTTCTACCTTGGCCTTCGTCAATTGTTCGGAGGTAATTTTTGGAATCAGCAAAATGTGATTGGCATCGTACATTTCGCCCCGACGCTCTATCATTTGCATGATATGAAAACCGTACTCCGTTTCAAAAGGGGCTGAAATCTCTCCGTCTTTGAGCTTAAAGGCTACTGCATCGAATTCGGGCACCCAGGTACCGCGCGATTTCATTCCCAGGTTTCCGCCTTTTGAAGCCGATCCGGGATCGTCGCTATAGAGTGCCGCCAGAGTCTCAAACTCTTCATCGCCCGACTCCACATTCTCTTTAAAAGTTCGCAATTTGGTGCGCACGCGCTCTCTTTCTTCAACCGTTGTTTCGGGGTATTTTACAATTTGAGCCATCTCTACCGATGCGTTTACAAATGGCAGGCTGTCGGCCGGAATGGAGTTGTAAAAGTTGCTGACATCGTCGGGAGTAACGTTTAAGCTCGAGTTAATCTCTCCTTCCATGCGTTGTACGAGAATTTGGTCTTTGAGTACGTCGAAGAACTCTTCTCGTATTTCGCCCATTGATTTACCATAGTACTCTTCCAGTGCCTTTTCCGATCCAATTTGCTTGATAAAGACATTGAGCCTTTTTTCCAACTCGCCTTCCACCATTTCATCGGTTACTTCTACCGAGTCTACTTTGGCCTGATTGAGCATAATTTTCTCAAACAAGATTTCTTCGAGCACTTCGCAATCGGTCAAATCGCCTTTATATCCCTGCGATTTAATTTGATTCTTCTGGATCTGCACATCGCTGGAAAGCACAATTCCCGATCCTACAACGGCGACGATTTCATCGAGCACTTTTTGTGAAAAAAGCGATTGATTCGCCACGAGTAATAAAAGTATAACAATTAGTTTTCTCACTTTTGCGGTATTTCGATATTTCCTTCTTCGCGCGCTTCTGTAACCACATCTTCGCGCATTTGATTGATTAATTCCACTTTCCTTTTATTCAGGATTAACTCCTTTATACCATCTAATTCCAGCGCCATCGGCGACCTGTCGTCCTTCAACCTGTAATCGTAAATACGTATTAAATACAAATAGGCTCCCGATTCAAATTTGAGATACGTGGTATTTTTCAAAAAATTGTTCCAATCGCTCTCATCTATGGGCACTTCTTTCAAAAATTCTTCAAGGTAAAGCCAATTTTCATCTTTAAAGTAGAAATTCTCCGCATATTTCCTGCAGTAGTCATAAAGTTTGTCAAAATCATCTGGTTCATCGCTCATAAACCAGCTTTCTACTTTCTTCAATTTCGGCGCGTCGGGGCTCATTTTAATAAACCGCAACTTCACAATATAGCTCCGCAGCTTAAAGTTTTGGATGTTCTCGTCGTAATAGTCTTGAATTTCGGCATCGTCAACTACCGTATCGAGCTTTTGGTTGATTAATTCGCGCTCGTATGCATAGGTAACCAAACTGTTGCGGTAATCTTCGAGTTGCTGCGAAAAATCCTTTTGCTCTTCTGTGAGGTGTTGTTCGGCAAATTTTACCACTGCCGTTTGGCGCACCCAGTTATTTACAATTTGATCTGCGATACTCGCAGAATCTTCTGCGCTGTAACTCCGGGGCATTTTATCTGCCAATTCATCCTTTAATAAGTACTCGTTGTAAACCCTTACCACCACATCACTTTCTTCCGGCGTATCGCTTTTGCACGCGCTGAGTGCAATTGCACAGGCCAGCAGGGCAAATAATTGATTGGAGTAAATCCGGTGTACCGCAATCAAAATCTGTTATTTTATGGAGTACAATACTTCCTTGTTTACCGTTATTTCGTGTGCCTTTCTCAGCTCCTCAATCCACTCGTCTTCGAGTTGTGACTGATACGCCGCGGTTATCAGGCCGCGCGCTTCTTCGAGTCCTTTTGGGGTGGGTTCTATAATTTTAGAAATCCGAACGACTTTAAATTGACCGTCGTCGTTTATCACATCAGAAACCCCTTTCTTCCAGTCCACTTTTTCGAGCACGGGTACCGCCGATCTTTCGTTTACCCCATTCTCAACTTTCAAAGCCAGGGCGCTTTTATCGCCGAGCTTTCCGCGAATCTCATCCTGATTTTTCCCCTTCTTCAGAAGCTTAATCACCTTCTTTCCGATGCTGGCGTTCTCTACCGTGTAAACTTCATATTCTGCCCGCTCTTTCCACATAAAATCACTCTTGTTCTTTTCGTAAAAGTTTGCCAAACCTGTGCTGTCTTCTACCGCCTTAGACCAAACTTTCGTATCCGTTAGGTCAAATAGCAGTATACCGTCGCGGTATTCATTCATCAAGGCGCGAAACTCGGGGTATTTTTCCTCCAGCCTGCTGTCTTCGTACTCCATTATAGTTTTATCTACAAAATCGTTGTAGCTGGAGTTAATAAATGAAGTGGGTTCCATTCGCTTTCGCTTTCCACGCATCCGCTCGGTAATATAATTCAAGTAATCGGCCTGGGTATATTCATTGCCATCGAGGGTAAATAGTTCCTTTTCTGAATTTTTCAACTTTTCGTCGGGCTCCCAGGTGCCATCAAAATACGTACTATCAATGGCCTTGTAAAAAGCCTTTAAATGGTTTCTTTTCTCGCTGAAGTTATACTCGTCCTTGCGAGCCTGGATGAACGACTCTTTACTCAAATTAGATCTGGAGTCACGCTTGATCTTGGTCTCCAACTCCTTTTTCATCTCTTCAAAGGATTTCGACTCTACGCGTTCAATGAGTTTAATAATATGCCAACCGTACATTGATTTAACCGGACCAACAACCTCTCCGGGATTGCGTATTCCGTAGGCAGCTTCTTCAAACTCGGGCACCATTCGACCCGTTCCAAAAGCGGGTAACTCTCCGCCTTTGTTTGCCGACGATCTATCGTCGGAGTATTTCTTCGCCAATTCTTCAAACGACTCACCTGATTCGAGCTTCTCGTAAACTTCATCTGCGCGCTGTTTGGAACTCTCTCTTACATCTTCCGGGTCGCTCTCTTCGGAGCGTATCATGATATGAGCAGCCTTGATTTGGCCCCTGGCTTCGCGTCTGTTTTCAACCTTAACCAGGTGATAGCCAAACTTTGTTCGAACAGGTCCGCCAATCTCACCTACTTTGGTTTGGTAAACCGCATTTTCGAACGGATAAACCATTTGCAGGCCGGTAAAATAACCCAGATCGCCTTTGTTATTGGCGGCGCTGGGATCTTCGCTTTGCTTCTCGGCTACTTCGCCGAAAGTTTCCGGGCTTTCCTCAACTTGCTTTTTGATTTTTGAAATTTTTCGATAGGCCTTTAACGTATCTTCCGGACTGGGGTCTGGGGGAAGTTTAATTAAGATGTGAGAAGCTTTTACTTCCACCTGCATCCGGTCATAAGCCTGCCTGATCAGCGAATCTGATGTAGCCTTATCTACCAGGTAAGGGGCGGCGAGTTGCTCCCTGTACCCTTTTAGTTCTCTCACAAAACTCGGAATGGTGTCCATTCCTTTTTCTTCCGCCTCGGCTACTTTCAGCTTAAAATTGATGAAAAGCTCTACGTATTCATCGAGGTCGGCTTTGGTAATTGCGCTGTCGTTGTTGTTCTTTCGGAAAATTATTTCAAATTCGGCTTTGGTTACTTCCTTATCGTTTATTTTCAACAATACCGGGTCTTCGTTACTCTGCTGGGCTGATCCCAAAAGGGCCATACAGCAGAATAAGGCGCAAATGAAGTGTTTTGTCATCGTTTATTTCTGTTTAATAAATTATTTCAAGCTGTAATTTGGTGCTTCTCTGGTAATTTGAACATCGTGGGGGTGGCTTTCGCGGATCCCCGAATTGGTGATTTTTATAAATCTGGCTTCTCCCAGTTCGCCGATAGTTGCTGCACCGCAGTAGCCCATTCCGGCTCTTAGCCCTCCTATTATCTGGTAAACTACTTCGGCAAGGGTGCCTTTATAGGGCACTCTACCCGAAATTCCTTCGGGTACGAGTTTGGAAATATCGTCTTGTTCGGACTGGAAATACCGGTCGCTGCTGCCTTTTTGCATCGCATCAATAGAGCCCATACCGCGGTAAGATTTAAACTTTCGGCCTTCGTAAATTATGGTTTCTCCGGGCGACTCTTCCACACCGGCAAACATGGACCCCAGCATAACTGAGCTCGCACC
>JAIVHP010000425.1 GCA_020201045.1 Flavobacteriales bacterium | reverse complement strand
TGAAAGAGCGAGGGGATTATGGCTTCCTCTTCTATGCGGGTGTTGTCGGGCAGGTTTTGGTATACTTTTAAAAGTGTGGCATACCTGATCAGTCTTTTTTCCAATTCGTTTTTTTGCGACCATATCCCGCCGGGGTGTACCCGGTAAGATGCCTGCACTTTGTCGATATATCTCGACTCCCCTTTCGATATGGCCCAGGCCATAAGGAATACATCGGGATTTAAGACCCGGAAAAAATCTGGTGGGAACGATTGGGGAAGCACCGACTTTAAAAAACTCATGGAGTGAGTAGAAGGCCCTTGCTTGTCTATCAAATCTTTTAGCTCAAAAGTTTCGGGTTGTTCGCGAAGGCAGCCTTCTTCCAGAACATCGCCTTCGGCACTTATTTTCCGGTAATTCGAATAAACCAGAGAAATAGCTTCCGAGCTGCGAAATTCATCCCTGTGCGTTTGCAATTTGTCTTTCGCATGCCAGAAGTCATCGCCTTCGCAAAGCGATATAATGCTTCCACTAGATTGCTTTACTGCAAACTCGAAATTCTTGGCAGCTCCTTTGTTCCGGTCGTGGTGGAAATCGCGGATGGAATCGTTTTGTGCTGCAAAGCGCTTTACGATTTCTTCCGTTCCATCGGTGGAATCATCGTTTGCAACGATGATTTCAAATGAAAAATCTACTTTTTGCGAAAGAATAGAAGACAGGCACTCTGCGATAAAAGCTTCGTGATTAAAAGCGAGTACAATTACCGAAAGGAGTGGTTTGCTCATAGCGATGCGATTAGCGCAATTACACGATCTTGTTCGGCTCGCTCCATTTCGTGATAAAGCGGGAGGCAACACGTTCGCGATGCGGTAGATTCGGCTACGGGGCACACCTGATAATCTAAGTATTGAAGTTGGTTAAGGCTCGGCGAAAAGTATTTTCTCAATTCTATTTGGCGTTTCACACCTTCGTCGATGGCCTTTCTACACAGGTCGGCGCTTTTAAAAATCACCGGAAAATAGGCGCCATTGTATCCAGCTTCATCTGATAATTGGAGGAGTTCAATTCCGGTTTGTTTTTGCAGTGCATCCCGGTAATACGCCCATTGGTTTTTACGCTTTTCCAGTATGGCATTCGCGTGCATCATATTGCAAAGGCCCATCGCTGCGTGGAGCTCGCTGTTCTTGCCGTTTATTCCCGGAAGTTCAAATGTGTTTGGGCCGTTGTGACCGAAGTTTTTGAGTCGGTCGATCCGTTGCCTGTCTTGCGCTGTTTTACAGACCACGAAACCCCCATTTGCGGTGTGAAACATTTTGGTGGCATGGGTGCTCAAAACGGAGAAATCGCCCTTTCCGAAAATCGATTTACCGCCCTTTCGCGCTCCAAAACTATGGGCTGCATCGTAAATAGCGGGGATGTTGAATTCCCCGGAGATTTCGTCAATTGCATCGGTGTCGCAGTTGTTTCCATAAACGTGAACCGGCATAATGGCTGCAGTTTTTGGGCCGATTAGAGATTTGATCACTGCGGGGTCTACGGTGAGTTTTCCCGGCAATATATCGGCAAAAATGGGAGTGAAGCCTTCCTGAATAATTGCGTTTGTGGTGGCTGGATAGCTAAACGGGGTGGTAATAACTTCTCCCTTTTCGGGGAGGCATTTTAATGCGAGCTGCAGGCCTGTTGTGCCGCTGCTAACAAATGAAATATGGGGCACTTCGAGAAAATCGCCCATCTTTTTCTCGAGCTCGGTCACCAGATCGCCCTGATTGGTAATCCACTTTCGCTCCCAGATGCCATCCACGAGTTTGTCGAATTCGCTTCTATTTGGAAAAAAGGGTCGGTTTGATGGAATGCGCTTCACAGTTCAGATGTTTTGTTTTTCCACGGCATGCGATCTACTTGTGGATTTATATGAAGGAAAGATGCAAGTTTAGAAACGGAATCGTCATTTTCTATGTTGAGTTCCAGAAAATTTTCCCGGTTCGAAAAAAGTTCCCGGGTGGTTCGAATGTGATTTTCGTAAACGGCTTTTAAATCATCTTTCCGGTAGGGCGCATCTTCGGGGCTCGGGTAGAGCAGGCGGTTGGCTTCCCAGGCAAATCCCGGGTAGCGATATCCGGCTTTTATCAAATCTGCTTTTGTCGGGATGCGTTTGTTTTCGCCAAATAGCTTTTTGTGGAAGTCTACCAGCGAGTTGTACCAGGCTTCCGCCGAAGAGCGCTTGGTGAGAATGTAACTGGCATCGGGATATTGCTTTAAAAGATTCTTTGCCATGCCGGGAATACTGAAGGGCAGATCTTGAAAAAACTGAGCTGTTTCGCAGTAAGCGTAAAGAGGCTCGTAGTTGTTCTTTTCGAAGTTGCTTATCAGTAGCTCTCCCGCCGCCTGATCGCCAACTGCATATCCGTGGATTTGCATAAACGCCTTCAGCGACGTAGTTCCGGTTTTATTCAACCCGATGCAGAATATCTTTTTTGATGACCTGGACTGCGACAATGATTTACCCTTTATATTTGTTGAAGACCTCTGCCAAATATCTTGAAAGTTTCTGTAATCATCCCCGTTTTCAATCTGGAGCCTTTTATTTCGCGGGCTGTAAAGTCTGTTTTGGCACAGCCCGAAGTGGCAGAATGC
>JAIVHP010000034.1 GCA_020201045.1 Flavobacteriales bacterium | reverse complement strand
GCTTCAACAGAGAGTTCACTGAGAACTTCTCCATCTACCGAATTGTAGATGCTTGCCACGTCGGGTTCCTGAGCCCGGGCATCTGACAGCCCAAGGCCAAGCATGAGAATGGCCATAACAGCCATTCCCATAAGGGAGCTGAAGATTTTCTTCAGCATTTTTTTGTCTTTGTTTTTCATTGGTAATTGGTTTTAAAGGTGTTATTTTTTATTTGTTTAAAGGTCGTTTTGATCTCCAACAGATCCGTAATTACTACTGAAGGATGAATAATCTTGAATATTTATGGTTTCGTCGCAGTTGAAGTCGGCAAGAACATTAAATCCGGGATCTCCTTCATCTGTTCCGTATGCGGAAGAGATTCCAGAGAAATCGCCGATTCCGATCGCGTTGTTTCCGGTTAAGTCTCCGGGAGTAATTGTACCGAAGTTGGCGGCATTCGCGCCAGCTGATAGAACTACGCCATTTTGAACTTTTGATAAGTATCCTTCTACTTTAAGGTACAAGTCATGAGAACCGGTTTCTGAAACGGCAACGCTAAAGTTACCGTCAGTGTCAACTATGACATCGTAGCTGGCTACAAAGTTAGCGGTACCTGCTTCATAAAGGTCAAGCTCGGCAGCTCTATCGTCACAAGAAGAATTCCAGTTCACTGATCCGTCGACCACTGCTCCTTCTGAATCTTCAAGAAAAGCAATGTCATCCCAAAGATAAATCTGCTCAGGAGCAGGGTCTTCCTGTTCCGGGTTAAAGTTGAAGAAAAGACTTACAATGTTGTAATCTGCATTTACATCAACTGCAACAAGTGCATCAACACTGAAATCGAACTCTATGGTTTCCCATTCTCCTGAAGTAGTAGTTGGTATTTCTTTTTCAGCTACTAATCCTGGTGAATCAGTGCTTTCAAGTTTCATACGCACCGGCACTCCCACTTCCGGAGACCAAACTCTTACACTCATAGTAGTACTCCCTTCTTGAAATGGAATACGATCCGTCAATCCACCCGATGGGACGGTAGTCCCTGCAAAGAAGGTAGCACCTTCTGTTCTTATAGATTGAACCACATTGTTTCCTGCATCTTCCGGATCTGGAATAATGGTAGAAACGTTTCCACCAAAGTCTGTTAAACCAAAAGTTACACCCGGAGTGTCGAAATCTATAGGAAGTTCAACCGGAACAAATCCACCTACTCCCGGAGCAAAGTCTACGTCATCCCAGAAATAGGTCTGTTCCGGCGTAGTCGCCGGGTCTGCATCAAAGTTGAAAAATATGGTCACCAGGTTATAGTCAAGATCTAAATTCAAACCACCATTCACTGCTTGAGCAAAATTAAATTCAACGGTTTCCCATGCACCTGCTACGGTGGTAAGTGTTTCTACTTCGGCAAATATGCCGGGAGCTCCAACTTGCTCTACTTTCAACCTTACGGGAATCCCCACTTCTGGCGACCACACTCTGACAGACATACCTGTATTGTCAAAGTCAAACGGAATTGGGTCTTCAAGTCCTGAAGGCTGCCCCACCGTTGTACCTGCGAATGTCGCTGAACCTTCTCCTCTAACTGTTTGAACAACTGTATTTTCAGTATCTTCAGGGTCGGTTACAAGTGAAGAAATATTTCCTGCGAAATCAGTTAATCCGTAATCAAGGGTGCCATCTTCAAAAGTGATCGGTAGAGCTACTTGCTGTACTTCCATTCCACCCATTACGAGCTCAATTTCATCATATTGGAAAGTAAAGTTATCCGAACCATCGCCTACTTCACCGTTATCCCAAATCAAAGTGATTTTTGAATATTCGTCTGCAGTGTTAATGGCGTTGAAATCGAATGAAAGTGTTTCCCATTCGTTAGCTACCGTTGATGTATCTTCTTTTTCGAAAAAAATACCAGGGTTTAAGGCATTTTCAACCTTGAGAAGAACACGCGCACCTACTCTTGGGGAGCGCACCTTCATTTGGAAGAGTTTATTTTCGGAAAAGTCAATAGGGTCATCGAGTGCAAGTGTGCTTCCACCGAAAACATCTCCGGGTTCTTTAACCATCTCTGCTACGGTCTCGCTTGTATTTTCTCCGGAAGGATCGGGGTTTGGAACTACTGTTGATACACCACCTGCGAAATTGTCGAAACTGTAATCTACCGCAGTTGATTCAAAGTCGATTGGCAATTCCAAGGGCTGAGGCGGTTCTATACCGCAGTTGTCGCCTACGGTATAAGTCAGTGTATCGCCGGTAGAAAAACCACCTGCGAAGCTGAATTTAATTCTCATCGAGAACGCCTCTCCATCAGAAAACCCAGGGAAAGAAGCCGTTACTGTTTGGGTTCCCGGTTCTGGAAAAAATGGACCACTTTCTTCAAATTCAGGATTCAGTGTTTGATAGAAAGCAACCAGGCCATCTACTTCATCTAGTAAGGTGAAAGTTGCGGTGACTTCATCTCCAACAGTGTAGAAATAATAGGTATATCCATTAACGAATGGTGTACCTCCATCTACTTCAACATTGTCGGTAAGTGTGCCGGTACAATTGTCATTTTGTGCCCAGCTAATTGATGCGACTAGAAGCAGTATTGCTGTAAATAAGGATTTAAATTTCATATTTGTAGATTTTAATTGGTATTAAAATAGTGATTAAAAAAACTTTTAATTCATGGGTTTTATAGTTTGAACATTGTTTTCCGGGAAAGCTCTGTTAGTTCACCATCTGCAATTTGCAGAATCGACTCGTCAAAGAAAAACGAGATGTTAACCGCGTTTATGGTGAAGTTGGTTTCTACCCCGAATGTCAGGGTAAAAGTTTCTCCGGGCTCAATAGTGAGTTCAATAAGAACTCCTCCGTCTACCGAGTTGTAAATGCTCGCCGCGTCCGGATCCTGCGCATGGGCTCCGGAAAGGTCAATTACGAGCACAAGAATGGCCAAAGCGACTACTACTGTCAGGGAGCTGAAGATTCTCTTCAGCTTTTTATTGTTTTTGTTTCTGATTGGTAATTGATTTTAAGGTGTTATTTATAGTTTGATTAAAGGCCGTTTTGATTTCCAACAGAACCATAGTTACTGCTGAAGGATGAATAGTCTTGTATGTTTATTGATCCGTCGCAGTTAAAGTCTGCAAGAGGGTTAAAGCCTGCGTCTCCTGAATCGGTTCCATAAGCTGAAGAAATTCCAGAGAAGTCGCCAATTCCAATGGCGTCATTTCCGGTTAAGTCTCCCGGGGTAATAGAACCAAAGTTTACAGCATTAGATCCTGCGGAAAGCATAATACCATTTTGGACCTTCGAAAGGTAGCCATCTACTTTGAGATATAAATCGTGTAAGCCCGATTCATTTACAGTTGCTGAAAAGCTTCCATCGGAAGCAACGATTACAGTGTATCCTGCAGCAAAGTTTGACGTACCTGTTTCATATAGTTCGAGAGTAGCGTCTCTACTGCCACAATCGCTATTCCAGTTTACCGATCCGCTGATAGCGTTGTCTTCAATAGATTCGCAGATCACAGATAATTCAAAATTTCCTATTTGGGTATTGCTGAATCCGTGAACCAGTATATAATAGGTTCCCGGAGAAGCGGTGAAGACTCCATCTGGACCTCCTGCTGCCCATGAGTTGAACTCACACGAACTAACACCATCGAGGTATCCTGTTCCATTAAATCCGTCAAAGCAATTTAGGGAAGAACACGAACCTGTAAAGACACTGATATCTGTATCGAAATCCGTTCCGGGTAGGCAGGTCTCCAGTGAAACTTCGCTTTCAGTGTCGATATTTAGTTCATACCATACACCAGGCCGGTCAACGCCTCCGGAGCAAATAAAGTCTGAGGTAGCTCCCATGTTTGTTCCCGAAACCACATCTCCACAGCTCACTTCAATTGCATCGCACGCAGAATCGTTTGGGGGAGGTAGGGGCTCGCATGAAACGGAAAGCTCGAAGTTTCCAGCACCTAAGGCAGTAAAGCCATGAATAAGGATGTAATAAGTTCCCTCGGGAGCATTGAAAACAGCACCTTCGCCACCTGCGGCAAAAGTTTGGAATTCACAATCGAAATCCCCGTCGAGGTATCCATCGCCGCTAAATCCAGTGAAACATTCCAGATCTCCACATGTGCCAGTGAATAGACTTATGTCCGTATCGTAAGTTGTTTCCTCAAAGCAGGTTTCCAATGAAACTTCGCTGGGATTATCGATATCAAGCACATACCACACCCCTAATCTTTCGGCAGCAAAGCCACATTTTGCATCAGGAGTAGCTCCAACGGTGGTTCCCGAAACAAGGTCGCCGCAGTTTAATGTAGTTGCGTTGCAAGGTAAATCGTTTTCGGGAACGGGACAGGCATCTGATGAAAGAGACAAGTTGAAATTTATATTATCGCCGTTAAAGCCATCCACCTGGATGTAATAGAGCTGACCTGGATTTAAGTCGCCGCAATCGAAAGCTAGAAAGGATTCTAAACCAAAGTAATCTTCATTGCAGCCTAGAACTGTTCCAACACATCCATCCAAAACTTGAATTTGTGTATCGATTGATCCTATCCCGGTAGATGATGTTTCAATGGCAAGACTTCCGTTTGGAGCCAAAAACCGATACCACACATCGTTTTGGGTACCATCACCACCAAATCCGCATTCAATTTCGGGCCCATCGGGGGTAGCAGAAAAGGTGGTGCCCAACACCGTTTCTCCAACGGCAATTAAGCTAGAATTGAAGCAATTGTCATTATTTGGTGGGGTTGGCGCTCCAGAGCAGGAAAGAGTGAGGGTGTAATCACCACTACTAAACCAGTCATAAGTTTGTATATACACAGTTTGAATGAAAGGAACCGAAAAACTGATACTCTCTTCAACTCCAGAAGCAGCTCCATTGTCGGCACAAGCTATTTCGTTCAGCACCCCGTCGCATGAGCCGGTGTAGGCTGCCAGAACGCCGTCGTAATCATCTCCATTGACAGTAACGGTGTAATTCTGGCCTGGTAAACCTGTGAATTTGTAATAGACATCTTGAAAGTTACCACTGGCGCAAGTTGGCGATTGACCCGAAGATGAAGCAAATTCGGTGTTTCCACTTACGCTTTGTCCACAGGAAATTGCTATAGCATCTTCGCAGTCATCGTTGTCAGGAATCAGGGATTCGCAAGAGACGGATAAGTCAAAGTTTCCGGCCAACCCAAAACTGAATCCAGATATCAGTATATAGTAACTTCCAGCCGGTGCTGTAAAGACGGCACCAGGGCCACCAGCAGCAAAAGAAGAAAACTCACAAGCAGCTTCTCCGTCGTCGTACCCATCTTCACTAAATCCTGAATAGCACTCCAAATCTCCGCACGACCCTGTGAATACGCTGATGTCTGTATCAAAAGTGGTTCCTTCAAAGCAAGTCTCCAGCGAAACTTCACTGGGGCTATCGACGTCAAGCACATACCAAACACCGAGACGCTCATTACCACTTCCACACCTTTCGTTAGAAGATGCTCCAACAGTGGTTCCCGAAACAAAATCACCACAACTTAAAGCTGTCGCATTGCAAGGTAAATCGTTAGAAGGCGCCGGGCATGACTCTGAAGAAAGGGTTATGTTGAAATTTACGTTATTGCCGCTGTAGCCATCCACTTGAATGTAGTAGAGCTGCCCGGGGTTTAATTCTCCGCATTCAAACTCAAGCAGAGATGCAAATCCAACCCCGCCGTCTTCGTTACATCCCAGTATTGCTCCGCCACAACCGTCGAGAACTTGAAGTTGGGTGTCGATGTTTCCAATCCCTGTAGATGAAGTTTCAATAGACACACTTCCATTAGGTGCAGTGAATCTATACCAAACATCATTTTGGGTGCCATCACCACCAGCACCACATTCAATCTCGGGCCCATCGGGGGTAGCAGAAAAAGTGGAACCCAATAAGGTTTGACCAACATTTATAAAATCCGAGTTGAAACAGTTGTTGTTGGATGGCGGAGATGGCGTTCCAGAGCAGGAAAGGGTAAGGGAGTAATCGCCGCCACCAGCAGACCAGTCATAAGTTTGTATATACACAGTTTGAATGGACGAAACGGTGAAACTTATGGTTTCTTCCACACCACTGCTCAGCCCATCATCTGCGCAGGCAATTTCTTCACCATCGCATGCTCCGGAATAGGCTGCCAGAACGCCGTCGTAATTATCTCCATTGACCGTTACGGTGTAATTCTGGCCAGGTAAACCAGTGAATTTGTAATAGACATCTTCAAGGCTACCGCCTGTGCAGCTTGGCGATTGGCTCGAAGCTGAAGCAAATTCAGTGTTTCCGGTTAATGTTTGACCGCAGCTAATCGCAATGGCATCTTCACAAGTGTCGTTTGCAGGTGGGTCCTGGCCTTGAACTTGTAGTGTAAAGATCAATAAGAATAAAAGTCCTGAAAAGGCTTTTAATAAAATGGAACCTCTCTTACAAACGTGTAACAGAGGGCTTTTGGAAGTCATCTTTTTCATTTAATCGGGTTTTGGTTAAAAAATTCTCTGCAATCCATTTCCAGTGGTTAATCCAGAAAAGGACTTGTTGTTGCATGGAATAAACTAAGTCGAATGTAATAATTATTTCGATGAAAACAGCATTAAATCCGATAGAATGTATTTTTCTTTTGTATCGAACAAAAGGCTTTAGCAAATGGTAGATGCCGGGAGCAATGCAAATTCGGTTTGAATCTCAACAACTTGACTAAAACTCGAATGGGAGACGTGAGGCGCTCAGGTGGGGTCAGATAAACGCTGCTTTGTTTAAACTGAGCCAATCGAGTGCTGCATTGCCCATGAGATCAGCCTTAATCTGATCTGAAAAATCAGATGAGCGAATAAGTTTCCCCGGCTCCAATTCTCCAAGCGGAAAGGGGTAGTCTGTGCCCAGGGCTACTTTGGATGATCCAAAAAGGTCTACTACGTATTTGAGCATTTCGGGATTGTGCACGAGTGAATCAATCCAGAATTTGCCAATGTATTCTTTGGGGTTGATGTTATTATCGACCGCACAGAGATCGGGGCGTACATTAAAACCGTGTTCTACACGCCCTATAGTAGCGGGAAAAGAGCCACCTCCGTGGGCGAAAGCCACTTTTAGTTTCGGAAGTTTTTCAAAAACCCCACCAAAAATCATGGAGCAAATGGCTAAACTCGTTTCGGCGGGCATACCTACAAGCCAGGGTAGCCAATACTTTTCCATTTTATCTTTGCCCATCATGTCCCAGGGGTGCACAAATACTGACATGCCCAAATCGGAACAAGCTTCAAAGACGGGAAGTAGTTCAGGGGCATTGAGATTCCAGTCGTTTACGTGAGAGCCAATCTCCACCCCAGCAAGGCCAATGGCTTTACAGCGCTCGAGTTCTTTTATGGATAATTCGGGATCTTGAAGTGGCAGTGTTCCCAGCCCGATGAATCGCTTTGGATATCGGTCTACAATGCCGGCGATGTGGTCGTTTAGGAATTTGGATACTTCAAGGCAATCTTCAGGTTTTGCCCAATAGCTAAACATCACGGGTACGGTGCTTAAAACCTGAACATCCACGTGGTGCAAACCGCTCTCTTTCATCCGCGTTTCCGCGTCCCAGCAATTATCTTCAATTTCCCTAAAGAATTTATTATCCATCATCATCCTTGCGCAGCATGGTTTGTGATGGTCAAGGTGAATGAAACCGCCATAGCCAAAGCGCTGGCGGAAATTGGGAATATTCTCAGGTAGTATGTGTGTGTGTATGTCTATCGTGAGCATTCAGCTAAGATAATAGCCTTGCATAGTCTTTTGCAAAATAGGTGAGGATAATATCCGCTCCAGCGCGATTTATACTCGACAGCATTTCTACCATTGCAGCGTTCTCGTCCAGCCATCCTTTTCCGGCAGCAGCTTTTATCATGGCGTATTCACCACTTACATTATAAGCGGCTATGGGTAGATCAGCGTTTTCGCTTAATAACTTTATAATGTCGAGGTAAAAGGTAGCGGGTTTCACCATTAAAAAATCTGCACCTTCCAGCTCATCAAGACTGGCTTCGCGGAGAGCTTCTCTGGAATTGGCCGGATCCATTTGATAGGTCTTTTTATCTCCGGCTTTTGGCTGTGATTTTAGCGCATCGCGAAAAGGGCCGTAAAATGCGCTGGCGTATTTTGCCGTGTACGACATGATAGATGCATCGGTAAACCCGGATTCATCTAGCGATTCTCGAATGTATCCAACGCGTCCATCCATCATATCGCTGGGGCCAATAATGTCAAAGCCTGCATCAGCTTGAGCTACGGCCATTTTTGCCAGGATCGGAAGTGTTTCGTCGTTGAGAATTTTGCCATTTTTCACAAGGCCATCGTGCCCATCTGAGCTGTAGGGATCCATAGCCACATCGCTCATTAAAACGATATCGGGAAACTTCTCCTTCACTTCCCTGGCCAGGTTTAAATAGAAGTTATCTTCTGCATAGCTGTAAGATGCAACTTGGTCTTTATTGCTTTCGCGGACAGCGGGAAACAGCACAAAGCTATTCACGCCTAATTTTGCAGATGATTCGATTTCTTTCAGTAATTCAATTCTACCGAGTTGATATTGTCCGGGTAAGGATGAAATTGGGTTTTTTGCGGACTTATCGGCCGTTACAAAGAGCGGATATATAAGCTGGCGAATTTGCAACTCCGTCTCGCGTGTAAGGTCTCTTATGCCCGCCGATTTTCTATTTCTCCGCGGTCTATTTTGCATTAGCCATATACTTATCAATGGTGTCCATGAGGTTGTCAATCTTTTTTTCAACTTCATCCAATCTATCGTCATAAGCTTTTTGAAGATCGAGAAGTTCACTGTCGCTCATGCTATCCACTATGTCTTCATCGTGAGAGTGGGTATGGCCTTCGTGGTGATTGTGGGGTACACCCGGCACTCCAACAACTGCACTTTCCCAAGATCCCAACAACTTAAACCCCCGATCAATGCTTCGGTCCATTGATTGGTAGGCAGAGATCATTTTTTCATTGCTTTCGGATTCCATTTCAGCCGTCACCCAGTTTTTCTTCTCTTTAAGCATAGTGTAGAGACTGTCGTGGCGGTGCATAATATCTTTGTGAATTTCCGCGGCCTGCTTAATTTGTCTGTTGCGCATAGCTTGACAAAATTACGCAATCTCCGGTTGAGTTTATTAAAGACTACAGGCAATTAGCGCAATATTTACAAAAACTTAGGATTCTTAAAACCGAAAAGCCTTCGAAATAGGCGAAGGCTTTTGGCTGTTAGAATAGGTTTCCAAATTGTTAAATCTGCATCTTTTTCAAAATTTCCTTTGGTACCGCATCTTTGTGCAGATAGATATTCATCGTTTTGAGTTTCACGTAAGCTTCACTTGCAAAGAAATACCCATCGATGTTGTTGTAAGTTGTACCCCATGAATTCTTAACCATATAATACTTGTCACCATTTTGATCTTCAACAATTCCGGTCACCTGCATGCCGTGATCGTCGGTGGTTTCCCAATTGTCGAACTGTTGTTGCCTTAATTCCTGACTAACTTCCAATTGTTTAACGGGTTCCTGAAAAGCATTGCTTACCTTATCGGCTCCGGCATTGTTGAAATTCTTATCGTCTTTTCCCTTGACTTCAATTGTGGATTCATCTTCGGGTGCGATCGCAAGGCCTTCTCTGAAGGCGAAGCCCTTTTCGGATACATCGGCGCCCCAGGCAAACGTGTAGCCGTTTAAAATGGCGTTATCTATAATGGTCATCATTTCTTCCAGCGGTACATTATAGCTTTCAACGTGCAACCAGTTGTCTGGAATTTCGAGCATAAATTTATCGTAAAAGTCGTGATGTGTATAGCTGGTTATTGAAATATAGTCGTCCATATTGAGTTCCAGTTCTGCCGCAAAACTTTGTGGGGTGTACTTATTTCCACGGTATTCAAATTCTGCAGGTACTTCGCCCAGGTAGGTGTCTACAACGGCATCGTATCCTTTTTTCCACTGCGTTGTGAGTCCCTTTTGTTTGTTTTCAATAACGGCATTCGCGTAGGCTTCCAGAATATTATCGAGCTCCGAGTGATTGTGCTTTTCGGCTCCGTAATTCAGACCAGAGTATTCTGATTCGGGGACGATACCATATTTTTTCCAAATGTGGGCAATGTCGACGAATGCACCGCCAGCGCCAAAATTTGTTTTACCGTGCATCCGCACATAGCGTTCTGCTTTTTCTTTGTATGTGTGATTCACCACATACATTTCACTCAGATTGTGCTCTCCTTTACCGGTGCGGATAAGCTCACTTTCGAAGAAACCAAGTGCCGAAAAACTCCAGCACGTTCCCGTTTTATACTGGTCCTGTACGGGGGTTGCTTCCAGGTCTTTTACCACTTTGAAATTATACCCGCTTTCGGGTTTTATCTTAATGGTACTGTTGTCTTGTGCGTGCGCTGCGGTAAATAGTAAGGCAGCTAAAATGGTCAAATAATTTTTCATCATGAATATCTAAATTTTGAATCGTGAAAGTAAGAAAATCTAAGATTCCCGTGAGTCCGGATGTTTTCAGACATTGTAAACAGCCCGAAATAAAACAGTAATTTTGGCAAAATGAATACGGAAACCCTTTCAAAAAATCTTTTTTCCAAGCAAGAAGTCTCTTACGACGAAACGGGCTTTTTCTCAAAAATTGTCACCGACTATCTGAGCGGAGATAAAAAATTGAAGTCATTTTACGGGCGACTTCCGGAATTGGATTCCTTTCGCGATCAGATAGCATCAAAATCTGATTTTGCACACAGGGAAGTTCTAGTCTCTTCTCTGAAGCGGCAATACGGCAAAGTAAAAACACCGCCAAAATCAATTGATAAGCTGACGGATAATAAAACTTTTACCGTAACCACAGGCCACCAGGTATGTCTTTTTACCGGACCCCTCTATGTAATTTATAAAATTGTAACTGTTGTAAATACCTGCAAGGCTCTAAAAGCGAAGTTTCCCGAATATGACTTTGTCCCCGTATTTTGGATGGCTACGGAAGATCACGATTTTGAAGAGGCCAATCACTTTGTTACAAATGGTAAAAAAATAGAGTGGGAGAGCGGACAGGGTGGAGCCGTGGGCCGGATGAAGCCCGAAGGTATGGATGCAGTGGTAGGCATGCTGAAAGATGCACTCGGAATGGGGTATTTTTCTGGCGAACTTATAGCGCTTTTTGAGCGTGCTTACGAGAAACACGACACTATCTCAGAAGCGACGCGTTATTTGATTCAGGCGCTGTTTGGAGATGAAGATGTGATTTGCATCGATGGAGATGATCCCGAGTTGAAAGCGCTGGCGGTTCCGGTTTTTATAAAAGAGCTTCGCGAAAAATTTTCGTTCAAAGCAGTCTCGAGAACCAATGATGAGCTCCGTGAGCTTTATAATTTGCAAGTGCATTCCAGAGAAGTAAACCTTTTTTACCTCGGCGAACAGCTACGCGAGCGAATTGTGCAAAACGATGATGGAGATTATGAAGTGTTGAACACGCGCTTGTCGTTCACCGTAGAAGAAATAGAAAACGAATTGAAGGCTCATCCCGAGCGTTTCAGTCCAAACGTAATCCTTCGTCCGCTTTATCAGGAAGTCATTCTTCCAAATCTCGCCTATGTGGGAGGGGGTGGAGAGTTGGCTTATTGGTTCCAGCTCAAAGGAGTGTTTGATGAAGTTCATGTGTCGTTTCCAATTTTACTACTGAGAAATTCGGTATTAATTGCCAGTGAAAAGTCGACCGAAATATTGGAGAAATTGGGATTGGAGTGGAGAGATGTTTTTCGAACTACCCATGAGCTTGAAGAACGTCTCATAAAATTGAAGACCGATGAGCGCATGAACCTCGACCTGGAACGCGAAAAACTGGAGATGTTATTTCTCGATATCGAAACCCGTTTGGGAAAAATTGAATCCACGCTAGAGAAATCTGTTAGGAGTGGCTACGCCCGCACCGACAGAATTTTTTTGAACCTGGAGAAGAAAATGATTCGGGCTGAAAAAAAGAAACAAGAAATTCTGATTCAGAGAATTGAAATGCTGAAAAAGGAATTGTTTCCGATGGATGGCCTGCAAGAACGAATTGAAAACTTCTCATCGCTATATGCGAAGATTGGTGAAGTTTTAATCGATCATCTTCTAAAAGAACTAAACCCTTTCGACAAAAAATTCACTATACTTTTTCAAAAGTAGCAAGCCTGGAAACCTTGATTTTTTAATCATAAAACAAAAAAAAACCGGCCCCTGAAGGCCGGTTTTTTTCTGGATTAGTTCACCTATTTGGTTAGAACCAATTTCTGAACCATTGATTGATCTCCGTCTAGAATTCTGACGAAATATACTCCCTGATGCAATCCCGAGAGGTCTGCATCAAAACGCATGGTTTGGTTTTTCATAATACCACCTTCAAAAATGGTTGTCATTAACTTCCCGTCAACAGCGTAAATCTCGAGTAATATTCGGGTTTCCGCTTTTGAAAGATAGTTTATTGCGGCCTGCCCCGAAGTAGGGTTTGGCCAAATAGTAAGGATACCATTTTCTCCGATTTGTGCCGCTGGGTTAATCATCTGCATTCCCTGCGCCAGGCCTTCAATTATGGCAGCTTCACCGTCGGGATCTCCACCTTTGTTTTCGTTTTTAGACGACGGAGAGTGACCACTTCTGTTACATTTATCCGTAGGCATAGGGATGGCGCAACTTTCTTCGGCTCCAAATAGGAAAGGAGTATCGTTGTAGTTTTCTTCTATTCCATCCAGATCGCAGAAAGCTACACCGCCTTCAACGCAACCTGTGAATGCGAAGCTGCTGATGTTGATTACTTTCACCAACGATGTTTCAGCATCGCCAATGAACCTTCCGCCAAGTAGTAGCGAATTGGTTTCGAACATGGCGTTTTCGTACATCATCACGTTCACATTGCTCTCGATTTTGGTAACCGATCCAACCTGTATAAAGCTGTGGTTATAAACGTGCGCCAAAACATACATGTCGAGGTCGACAATAATCTCACAATAGTTAGTGAGTTTACTTCCAGGGTGTGTTTCCAGGCTTCCGGTAATTTTTGCGGATGCTGCGTTGGTGAAAACGCCTTCTACAATTGCAGCAGCATTTTCGTCTTCTACGGCGAGTAGATTGTTGTTGTTTAACTCACCGCTAGACGCAACTCGCAGTCTGTCCGTAGTGAGTTCACCACAGTTCACCAGTCGCGATTTCACCTTCCATATTCCAGGGTGATAAACGACTGCATCTGGGTGCACGAGTATACCGTAAGAAGAAGCATCTGCGTCTATTTCATTTAGAGCGAGTTGGCTACCTGCCATAAACTCCAGCTTTCCACCATCATTAACCGAAATACTTACATTTCCAGTACCCGAGAGCCTGACTTGAGCACCATTCGTAATGGAAATGTTTTCGCCGTTAAAGTTACCACTGATGCAGTAAATAGCTGGTTGATTAGCATTGATATCTCCGCTGCCAGAAGAAAGATCGAAGTCGCAAAGGCTCATTGCCGATGTGAAACCACCAGAGCCAGGACAGCTATCATCGCTATCGCAAATGCCGTCTCCATCTATATCGCCTGAGCTGTTATCTCCAAAGCAGAAGTCGCATGCATCTGTAATGCCGTCAAGATCCTGATCTTCGCCTGGTGTTACCGTTACGGTAGCATTAGCTGAAGTAGAGTTGCCGTTTACATCAGTTACGGTGAAGATGATGCTGTAAGATTGATTTTCCATAGAGCAATCGAAATAGGTAGGTCCATCGGTAATTTCTCTGGAAGCAATTCCACAGAAGTCTGAACTACCGTTATCAATCATCTCCGCATCAATTTCAAC
>JAIVHP010000203.1 GCA_020201045.1 Flavobacteriales bacterium | reverse complement strand
ATCTTTGAGATTTTCTTCGGCAGTATTAGACCATATTATCTCTCTTTTAGCCATTTTTTTAAATCGCTCGTGGCCTCTTCATGGGTTTTATATTCTCCTCTGGCTATTTGAGCCCTACTCTCTTCAACCATCAAAATTTGTTCATCTGAAAGCTGATAAGCTTCTGAGTCCAAGGAGAGCATTTTCTCCAGGGAGTCGAGAAAGTCGTGGTCATTTATCTTCCTGATTCTTTGAATGATCTGGTTTTGCTTTTCTTCAATACTACGCATACTTAAAAGTACTTATAAAAATTTATCTCCTGCTATTAACCTTGAAAAACTCTATAATATTCCAGTCCATATTTCGCACCGTAACACCTGCACTGATAGCTCCGCAGTAGCTGTGCTGCTGCGTTCAGACTTGGCAAGCCCCCGTTTTCATTGTTCCGCAGTAGCTGTGCTGCTGTGGTTGATATTAAAGATCATTTACCCAAACTCATTAACAACTCCTTCGATCGCATTACCGCTATTTCCGAAAAGTGAAAATCATCCACATCTTCAGTGATGATATGTGTGCACCTTGCACGGATGGCAGCGTAGTATTCCAATCCATCTTCAAGGTTTAAAACCTTTGGATTATTTAGCGCTTTTTGAACTGTAGTACCGGTAGATTCTGCAATTTGAATATGATCGGTAAGAAGACTAATCCTTGACTTGGCCATTTTAGCCCCACTTTTCTTCTCCGAAAAATAGAAGGCAATAGCCAGGCAAATCGGTGAAGTGCAGAGTGTAATACCCCTTCTGGATGATAAGCTCAACACTCGCGCCGCCGTATCAAAGAGCGGGTACTCCTTATTCAAAACAGCCACCAGGATATTGGCATCGAGAAAGAGCTTCATTTCTTCGAGTTCATAAACGCATCTTTCAGCGACTTCCTTCCACGCTTCTTGTATTCAACTTCGCCTTCGGCCACCTGGCTTACCCAGTCTGAAATGGGAAATTGATCCAGTTCTTTAAAATCACCCGAAGTAATTTTTTGATACAAAAACTCCGTCAGCCGCGACAAACTGATATGGTGTGCTGCTGCATAGATCTTTGCCTTTTCTATTACTTTTTTGTCAAATGCCAGTGTAATCTTCGCGTCCATAAATCAAATATACGAATAAGAAAATAATTCATACGTATAAAGTCATAGTCATTATCTCGTTCGTATTGCGGATACGTAGTATTTGTAATCCTGCGGCAACCCAAATAATCCCCTAAATATTTCCGATATTCGCAGTCTCAAAATTTACCCCCATGAGCGAAGATAAACAAGTGATTTTTTCGATGGTGAAGGTCAACAAGACCACACCCCAAGGCAAGCATATTCTCAAAGACATATACCTGTCGTTTTACTACGGCGCAAAAATCGGAATTCTCGGTCTGAACGGCGCCGGTAAGTCTACCGTAATGCGCATTATCGCCGGGCTAGACAAGGCTTACCAGGGCGAAGTGGTATGGTCGCCTGGCTACTCTGTGGGCTACCTTCCGCAAGAGCCCCAACTCGACGACTCCAAAACCGTGAAAGAAGTGGTGATGGAAGGGGTAAAGGAAATTACCGATGTGCTCGCCGAGTACGAGGAGATCAACAACAAGTTTATGGACGAAGAGATCATGAGCGACGCCGATAAGATGCAAAAGCTCATAGACCGTCAGGCCGAAGTGCAAGATCGCATTGAATCGCTCGGCGCATGGGACCTCGACACCAAACTCGAAATCGCCATGGACGCCCTTCGTACACCCGAAGGCGATACGCCGATTAAAAACCTTTCCGGCGGAGAGCGCAGGAGGGTGGCACTATGCCGACTTTTGCTTCAGCAACCCGATGTTTTACTCCTCGATGAGCCCACCAACCACCTGGATGCCGAAAGCGTGCAGTGGCTCGAGCAGCACTTGCAGCAATACAAAGGAACGGTGCTGGCAGTTACCCACGACCGGTATTTTCTCGATAACGTGGCGGGGTGGATTCTGGAACTCGATCGCGGGGAAGGAATTCCCTGGAAAGGAAATTACAGCTCGTGGCTCGATCAGAAAGCCAAACGCCTTGAAAAAGAAGAGAAGCAAGAGAGCAAAAAACGCAAGGAGCTTCAGCGCGAGCTGGAGTGGGTGCGTATGAACCCCAAAGGCCGGCACGCTAAAAACAAAGCCCGTCTCTCTAATTACGAGAAAATGATGAGTGAAGGCGAAAGCGAAAAAGAAGCGCGAATTGCCCTGCCCATCCCCAACGGGCAGCGACTTGGTAACGAGGTGATTGAAGCCGATAATGTGGCCAAGGGATACGACGACAGACTGCTATACGAAAACCTGAACTTTAAATTGCCCCCCGCGGGTATCGTTGGGGTTATCGGCCCGAATGGAGCCGGTAAAACCACCTTGTTCCGCATGATTATGGGTGAAGAAGAACCCGACGCCGGCAATATTAAAATCGGCGAGACGGTGCAAATTGGGTACGTAGATCAGCGCCATGCCGACCTTGATCCCGAGCGTACGGTTTGGGAAGTGGTTTCGGGCGGAACTGAATTTATAGAAGTGGGTGGAAACAAAATTAATTCGCGCGCTTATGTATCGAAGTTTAATTTCAATGGCGCCGACCAAA
>JAIVHP010000289.1 GCA_020201045.1 Flavobacteriales bacterium | reverse complement strand
TAAAGCCCCACTTTTCTTAGCTACATACCGTCAAAAATCTCACTCTATCAGGCATCGGCCTTAACAGAAACTGGTTTTAGGTGTTTTTCGAGGAATTCCTCCATGGTTCGGTAGAATTCAAAACGGTTTTCTTCGTTGCGGAATCCGTGGCCTTCGTTGTCTTTAACCAGGTATTCCACTTCCACTCCGCGGTTTCGCATCGCTTCCACCATTTGGTCGCTTTCGTCTACATTTACACGTGGATCCTGCGCTCCCTGAGCCACAAGAAGTGGTGCTGTAATTTTATCGGCGTGGAATACCGGCGATGCATCACGCAGCATTAAAGAGTCTTCTTTGCTTTCCGGATCTCCTACCATTTCATACATCATTTTCTTGAATGGTTCCCAGTACGGAGGAATGGTACCCATAAACGTGAACAAGTTTGAAACGCCCACGTAATCTATTCCACAGGCGTAAAGATCGGGTGTAAAGGCGAGCCCGGCGAGTGTGGCGTAACCGCCGTAGCTTCCGCCGTAAATGGCGATGCGATCCTTATCGGCAATGCCGCTTTCTATCAACCAGTTTACACCGTCGGTAATGTCATCCTGCATCTTTTTTCCCCATTCGCGGAAAGAAGCCTCCCAAAACTCGCGTCCGTAGCCGGTAGACCCGCGAAAATTCATTTGCAATACGGCGTATCCCCGGTTTGCCATAAACTGCACTTCGGGATTAAAACCCCAATTATCGCGCGCCCATGGACCGCCGTGTGGATTGATAACCACCGGCAAATTCTTTGCGGTCTCCATGGTCTCGCCCGCGGGCAATGTGAGATAGCCATTTATGGTAAGGCCATCGCGGCTTTTGTATGATATCGGAGTCATCGATGCCATATACTCTTCCTGAATCCAGGGCGAAGGATCTCCGATATCTGTGATTTCGCCGGAATTGCGGTTAAACAAGTAATACGCTCCAAGCGATTTATCGCCGTAAGTTCGGATGATAAATTTGTCTTCGGCCTTATTATTCGAAGTGATAAATACTTCCAGGTCCGGAAAGCGCGATTGAAATTTCGCGTAAATATCGGCGTACTCTTCGTCGAAGAAGTGGTACTCCTCCTTTTCGCCGGTGTAGCTGGCTGCGATCAGCTTTTTATCGCGTTCGCTAAAACTCAAACCTGTTACATCGTATTTTTCATTTTCGAAAAGAACTTTTTCTTCCTTTCCGGTTTGGGGGTCAAATTCTACAATGGCCATCTTATCGCGGCCCATATTTGAGCTGGCAAACAGTCTTTTATTGTCGAAAGTGAAGAACTGCGGCGACATCGTTTCTTTAAAGTTGGTGGTGAGCACAGGCTCAAACGCAGCATCTTCGGTATCGCGGTAAAGCAGCGAAGTATTCACCCCATCGCTGGTCGTGGCCACGCGAAGTTTTCCATTGTGGTCGGTCATCCAACCGGTGATGTTTCCGGGGTTCTCGGCGAGCATTTCCATTGCACCGGTATTGATATTGATTCTGTAAGGATCGAAAACCTGCGGATTGCGCTTGTTCAGCCCGATAATCATGTTTTCGGGATCTTCTTCAAGGTCGTCAATAATTTGGGTTCTCACTCCTTCTTCGCGCGTTAAGGGTGATAAATTCGATCCGTCGGCATTGACGGCAACCAGATAAAAATTTTCGTCTCCATCGTCGTCTTTTAAATAAACCAATCGCTCGGAATTAGCCCAAAAGTAACCCGAGATATCCCGGTCGGTTTGCTCGGTAATTCTAACGGCGCTATCGCTGTCTACTTCCTTCACGTAAATGTTCATCCTGCTTTCCCACGGTGCGCGGTACGAATAGTATTTGCCATCGGGAGAAATCTGAAAAGACGACATTTCCGGGTTCTTGAAAAAATCTTCGAGTGAGATCTCGGGAACGTCAATTTTATTTTCTGATGTCATTTCTTTGTCTTTATTGTTTGCATCGCCACAAGAGTATAAAACCCCAATTGATAAAGCGATTATTCCGATAAATGTTTTCTTCATGATACGAGATTTGGTTCAAATATAAGCCCGGTACACTTTTGTGGATTTAAATTATGACGAGCGGTTTATTGGAATGGACGGTGGTAAATTTACATGGACAACCGAGAGTTTTAAACGAAGATAGCTGAAAAACAAGATTTAAAAAAAAACAATCCGCATTGCATGTCGGTTTAACTTTTAAATAATTTCGATTTCTAAAATCTGCATTCAAATCTTTGTCGTAGATACGACAGGCATTGCCATTAAAAAGACCTAAACTCGAGGCTTAAACGAAACCTATCATGGAGAAAACATACTACAATCCGAAAGACCTGAAGAAATTTGGGAAAATCACAGAATGGAACGAAGAGCTCGGAACGAAGTTTTTCGATTATTACAATTCCGTTTTTGAAGATGGCAAACTTTCGGCACGCGAAAAGTCGCTTATTGCCCTGGCCGTAGCCCACACCATTCAATGCCCTTACTGCATTGATGCGTATACCGGCGATGGACTGGAGCGCGGCATAGAGAAGGGCGAGATGATGGAAGCGCTTCACGTTGCGGGCGCAATCCGCGGCGGAGCTTCATTGGTTCACGGCGTACAAATGATGAACAAAGTCGAAAAATTGAGCATGTAACATGACGAAAAAATCACTGGCATTTCGAAAAAACAAATTATCCGACCCAAAGGAACAGCTCAAATTTCTAAACAATGGGCTTTTTGAAGGTGGAGAGCTTCCGCGTTTTGAAGAAAAACTCGAAGAAATAAACGACTTTCCGCTGAAGCCGGCTGAGCTGGAAATTCTACAAATCAACCTCGGCTACATGTGCAATCAGGTTTGTTCGCATTGCCATGTGGATGCAGGTCCCGACCGGAAGGAGATTATGACCCGGGAAACGATGGAAGAGATTTTGAAAATTCTCAAAACCACAAGCGTTAATACCCTCGACCTTACCGGGGGAGCTCCCGAGATGAATCCCGACTTTAGGTGGTTTGTAGAATCCTGTTCCGAAATTGGCGTTAAGGATTTTATCGTTCGCTCGAACCTTACCATCATCCTTGCCAATAAAAAGTTTTACGATCTGCCGGAGTTTTTCAAGAAACACAAAGTTCACGTGGTTTCTTCCCTTCCGCATTACAGCCGCGAGAAAACAGATAAGCAGCGTGGCGAAGGCGTGTTTGGCAAATCCATAAAAGCCCTTAAAATGCTCAACGCGATAGGATACGGCCTGGATGGCAGTCCGCTAAAATTAGATTTGGCTTACAACCCCTCCGGCGCTTTTCTGCCCGCAAATCAGCCGGGTCTTCAAGCCGACTTCAAAAAGCGCCTGATGGAAGATTTCGGAATCTCATTCAACGAACTTTTCACCATCACCAACCTGCCCATAAGTCGATTTTTAGAATACCTTGTGGCTAGTGATAATTACGAAGATTACATGGATACCCTTATCAGCGCCTACAATCCGCTGGCAGTAAAAAATGTGATGTGTAGAAACACCCTATCGGTGAGCTATGACGGGTATTTGTACGATTGCGATTTCAATCAAATGCTCGAGATGAAGGTAGCCGGAAACAGGCAGCACATCAGCGATTTTGATGCGAATGAACTCCAAAAGCGCAACATCAAAGTGTCGCAGCACTGCTATGGATGCACCGCCGGAGCGGGGTCGAGTTGCCAGGGAAGCATCACCTGATTCTTTTCTAAATTCGCAGCCACAAAATCATTTTAAATGAAATACGAGTGGGTTTTAGAAACCGCAGACTTCTTGAGAGAAAAAGGGATTTCGCAGCCGGAAACAGCCATTGTGCTGGGCACCGGACTGGGCCGGCTTCTCAACGAGATGGAAGTAGAAGTAGAAATTCCATACCCCGACATCGTTCACTTTCCGCTGGCTACCGTTGAATTTCACGATGGAAAACTGGTTTATGGAAAATTAAACGGCCATAAAGTCATTGCTATGCAGGGCCGTTTTCACGTATACGAAGGTTATTCTCAGGCCGAAGTTTCTTTTCCGGTGCGGGTATTTAAAGCGTTGGGATGCGAGCGACTTATCCTGAGCAACGCAGCAGGAGCCATAAACACCAACTACAAAAAAGGCGACCTAATGCTTCTCGGCGACCACATTCACCTGCAGGGCGGCTAGCGTTTTGGTCAGCGATTTACAGACATGCTGGAGCCTTACAGCGAAAAGATCAATACCGAGCTTAAACGTATAGCAGCCGAGCAAAAAATTGCCATGCACGAAGGAGTTTACGCCTGCGTTCACGGCCCCCAACTGGAGACCCGTGCCGAGTACCGTTACCTGAAAATAATAGGCGCCGATGCGGTGGGAATGAGCACCGTACCAGAAGTGATAGTGGCCAACCAAATTGGGTTGCCCTGCGCGGCCATATCGGTGTTAACAGATGAGTGCGATCCCGACAACCTGCAACCGGTAGACATCGCAGAAATCATTGCCGTGGCGGGCGAAGCCGAACCACGCATGGTTGCGCTGATAAAAACCTTAATTTCCAGCCTTGACTGATTCACTCATCAAACTGAAGGTGCAAATTCACAGCGCCTTGGTCAAATCACTCGATCAAAAAATAGCCCTGTGCAACGAAGATCTCAGAGAACTGGAAGAATCGCGGAATACAAATGACAAAAGCACCGCCGGCGACAAGCATGAAACGGGCAGGGCAATGGCTCAAATAGAACTCGAAAATGCATCGAGGCAACTATCCAATCACCTTCGTTTGCGCGGCGAATTAAAAAAAATAAATCCGGAAAAACCCACTCAAAAAGTTGCGCCGGGATCGCTCGTAAAAACCCGGAGTGGCCTGTACTTTCTAGCAATCGGAATAGGAAAAGTAAGGATTGAAAGCTCCGATGTTTTTGCAATTTCCATTGACTCCCCTATTGGCAAGGCCATGTTGGGGAAAGCAAAAGGAGAAACATTCGAATTTCGCGGAGAAGAATTAACCATTCTGAATATCGCTTAAATTTGCAAATAAAACACCCATGCGGATAGCCATTATCGGCGGCGGGGCAGCCGGGTATTTTTCAGCCATCTGCGCCGGTGAAAATTACCCCGACGCACAAGTCACCATATTCGAAAAAACCAATAAACTGCTCGCCAAGGTTCGCATATCAGGGGGTGGAAGGTGTAACGTAACTAACGCAACCCAGTCTATAAAAGAACTTTCCGGCTCCTATCCACGAGGCGGTAAAAAGCTGAAAAACCTGTTTACGGAGTTTGGCACGCGCGAAACGGTAAACTGGTTTGAATCGCGCGGAGTTCGCACCTATGCTCAAGAAGACAAACGCATGTTTCCCGAGACCGATAAATCGGAGAGTATCGTAGCGTGTTTGCAAAGCGAAGCCGAGAAAAAAGGTGTTCAAGTCCTTACCCAGACAGCCGTTACAGGTTTAACCCCGGTAAAAGAAGGTTTTTCGCTAGAGCTAAACCACGGCGAAGAGAATCCCCGGATTTTTCACAAAGTGATTGTCGCCAGCGGTGGCAGTCCAAAAAGAAAAGGATTGGAATGGCTCGAAAAATTAGGACATGAAATTGCAGAGCCGGTTCCATCGCTGTTTACCTTCAATATTCCAGACGACCCCATCACCAATATGCCCGGAGTTGCGGTAGAGAAAGCGGTGGTGAGCATTGAAGGCACGAAATTAAAAGCAAGTGGCCCGGTGCTCGTGACCCACTGGGGATTAAGCGGCCCGGCGGTGCTTAAACTATCTGCTTTCGGCGCCAGACTGCTAAGCGATTCGAATTATAAATTCAACGTCCATTTAAACTGGGCCGGGGAGCAAAACGCCAATGCCGTTTCAGATCACTTACAAGAGATCAGCGCAGAGCACCCCAATAAACAAATCCAGAACATAAAGCCCTTCGAATTACCCGATCGACTTTGGAAATTCATTTTGGGAAAGGCGGACATTGATCCCGAAAAAAAATGGGGCGAATTGGGAAAGAAAACGCGCAACAAACTCACCGATTTGCTCACCAACGATATCTATCGCGTTCGGGGAAAAACAACCTTTAAGGAAGAGTTTGTAACCTGCGGCGGCGTGAGTCTGGAGTCGGTAAATATGAAAACCATGGAGAGCAAAGCAGTTTCCGGGCTATATTTTGCGGGCGAAATACTGGATATCGATGGCATTACTGGCGGTTTCAATTTCCAATCGGCATGGACCACCGGTTATTTTGCGGGTAAGTTAAAGTAGAACGAAGGCCTGTTTAATAATGGTTTTTGGAACCATTTCGTTTTCAGGAGTCCGGCGCCTTACAAGCCACAACTAACCTGACAGGTTTTTGCAACCTGTAAGGTCTTCCCGAAGAGCACTAAAAGAGAAAAGGCTGCTGCACCTAATTCTAAAACCGACGGCTTTGTCATATCAGCTACAGGGCACTTGCTTCTCTCGAACACCCGTATGTTTTTTCTATCGAGACCTTACAGGCCACAACTGACCTGACAGGTTTCCAAAAACCTGTCAGGTCTTCCCAAAGAGCGCTAAAAGAGAAAAGGTTCCTGTGCAACTAAACTCAATAACCGAAAGCTTTATCATATCAGCTGCAAGGAACTTGCTTCTATCGAACACCCGCAAGTTTTTCTATCGAGACCTTACAGGCCACAACTGACCTGACAGGTTTCCAAAAACCTGTAAGGTCTTCCCGAAGAGCGCTAAAAGAAAAAAGGTTCCCGCACCTAAATTCAAAAACAGACGCATTTAACATATGGACTGCAGGGCTCTTGCTTCTCAGTATCACCTGCATCTTTATGCAGTCGAGACCTTACAGGTTGCAAAAACCTGTCAGGTCACTGCTCCTGCTACCTTGGGGGATTATTGATTTGTTTGGTCTGCTTACAAGCGAGAAACCCTCAGGATTGCCCCGACATGCGTCGGGGCGATCCTTGAGGGGGGAGTGACAACCCATAGAAACCACGCGCTGATTCTCAGCGCTGGTTTTCTTTTTACTCCCCTGCTTTCAAGCGAGCTACCCTCAGGATTGCCCCGACATGCGTCGGGGCGATCCTTGAGGGGGGAGTGACAACCCATAGAAACCACGCGCTGATTCTCAGCGCTGGTTTTCTTTTTACTCCCCTGCTTTCAAGCGAGCTTGACGCAGGGGAGTAAAAAGAAAACCCGGCAACTTTCGTTGCCGGGTTTCTATGGGTTGTCGGGGTGAGAGGATTCGAACCTCCGATCTCGCGCCCCCCAGACGCGCACTTTAACCGGACTAAGCTACACCCCGCTTCGTGGATGCCCGAAAAATTTCAGGCGCACAAAAGTAGCATATCAAAGCGTTTTCTCAAATCATTCGCGAAATTTACCGCTGTTTATTTACAACCTATACTCGAGTAAAACGTTAGCAGGTTGCTCTCAATGCCTTTTCACCTATGCGTCTGTTTCTGACAGCACTTTTTATAATCACCCAAACTGCACTTAGCGCTCAGAGTGAAAGCACTGTGATCGGTAAGGTCTTAGACGCTGAAAACAATGCTACCCTACCGGGCGCTTCGGTGTTTATGCAAGAAACTAAAAAAGGTGTTGCCACCAATTCCGATGGCCAGTTTGTGCTGAACACTAAACCCGGAAAACAAGAACTCAAAGCGACTTTTGTGGGATACCGGGAGTGTTCAAAAGATGTGAACCTTGCACCGGGCGACACCCTGTTCATCGACATTAAACTGGAGCGAATCACTTTGAAAAGAGTGGAAATTACCGCTAACCGCTCCGACCTTACCAATAGTACCAAGATGGGCGTAAACAAACTCGATATGGAGACGGTAGAAGTACTCCCCGCCTTTTTGGGCGAAGTGGATCTGCTAAAAACCATCCAGCTCCTGCCCGGAATTCAATCGGCGGGAGAAGGAAGCTCGGGATTTTTTGTGCGTGGCGGTGGTCCGGATCAAAACCTGATTTTACTCGACGATGCCGTGGTTTACAACGCATCCCATCTGCTGGGCTTCTTTTCGGTGTTTAATTCGGATATCATTGAAGATGTGGAAATCTATAAAGGCGGAATGCCGGCTCAGTACGGCGAAAGACTGTCGTCGGTTATCGATATAAGTCAACGCGAAGGTTCAAAAGAAGAATTTAAAGGAAAAGGAGGAGTTGGCCTTATTTCAAGCAGGCTCACCCTGGAAGGGCCCATCAAGAAAAACGAATCGTCCTTTATCATCTCCGGAAGGAGAACGTATATCGATGTGCTTACCAAGCCATTTCTCGATGAAAACTCCGAATTTGGTGGAAGCGAGTACTACTTCTACGACCTTAATGCCAAACTGGACTGGGAGCTTAACGATGGTGGCAAGCTCTTTTTAAGCGGCTACCTCGGAAATGATGCGTTTGACTTTGCCAGCCCACAATCTGAATTCAGCACGCGGGTGGGATGGGGAAATAAAATATTGACCGGAGGCTATCAAAAAGCTTACGACCGCGCACTTTTCAAAGTTACCGGTTCATTTACCAACTACGGTTTCAATTTTCTGGGCAGGCAGTCTGATTTTGAATTGGAAGTAAACAGCAGTATAACCGACTACCGGCTAAAGCCGGAGTTTTACTTTTACCTGGGAAACCACCGGATAAAGGCCGGAGCTGCCTATACTTTTCACGACATCTCACCCAATAATTCGCGCGCAGAGCAGGGAGAGACCATTTTTAATCTCGGCGACCAACAGCAGTTCTACAGCCATGAAGGCGGACTGTTTCTGAGCGACGAATTCAACATAACCACCAACTTGAAGGTAGAAGCCGGGATAAGGTATTCGGGATTCATCCATACCGGACCGTTTAAGCGATACATCGTAGACCAAAACGGCACCAAGCAAGATACCATTCAGTACAAAAGGGGAGCAAACATCGCAAATTACCAGGGTTTTGAGCCGCGGATATTAACCCGATATCGCCTAAATGAGAGAGAATCCATAAAAGCTGCATTCACCCAAAACTATCAATATATTCATTTGGCAAATCTATCGCCTCTGGCGCTGCCTACAGATGTTTGGCTGCCCACGACAGAAATTGTGCAACCCCAGCGCGGAAGGCAGTATTCCATTGGCTACTACCGCACCTTTAAGGAAGGCATGTTTGAAACTTCCATCGAAACGTATTACAAGGACATGGAAAACCTGGTAGAATACAAGGAAAACACCCAACCGAGCGATGGCGTAGACAACAACGAAGACAACCTGCTTACTTTTGGCCGGGGTGTGAGCTATGGGGTGGAGCTCTTTCTGAAAAAAACATCGGGCAAAACCACCGGGTGGATTGGATACACCCTGTCGAGAACCGAAAGGGAATTTAGCGAGCTGAACAACGGGTTGAGCTACCCCGCTCCATTCGACCGGCGGCACGACCTTTCTGTAGTTGCCACGCACCGACTCAGTGACAAGTGGACCTTATCGTCTACTTTTATATACGCCACGGGCCGGCCGATTACACTTCCACAGTCGGGATATTTCATAGAAAATTCGCTGGTGTACAATTTTGAAGAGCGGAATAGTTTCCGGATGAAAGATTACCATCGGCTGGACATCTCTGCCACATACAGCGTAAATCCCATAAAGGAAATAAAAGACCCGACCACAGGTGAAATCATCTCGCGCGAGAAGCGCATTCAAACCAAATGGGTTTTTTCCATATACAATGTATACAACAGGCTAAACCCTTACTTTTACTACTTCGAAAATGAAGGACAAGTCTCAAACAATACGTTTAATGTGCAGGCAAAACAAGTTTCCCTCTTCCCCATTCTGCCTTCTGTAACCTGGAATTTCTCTTTTTAGCTATGAAACACCTGCACGTTTATGCGCTTCTTTTTGTTCTCATTGCGATCATAGGATGTGAGCGGGATATCGAATTAGACGTACCCGCCACGGAACCTGCCATTGTGGTGGAAGGAAACATCGAAACCGATCAACCGCCAATTGTGGTGTTGTCGCGTACAAACGGATTTTTCGAGCCCGTTTCTGCAGAAAGCATTGCCAACTCGTACATCACCAATGCAGATGTGCGGGTAAACGGTACGCCTCTGGATTTAATATGCACTGCCGATCTATCGGACGAGCTCAGAGAAGTTGTATCTCAAGCCATTGGTGTACCGACCGAGGTATGGATTTCTCTATGGAAATGTGAGGGACCCCGACACGTTAAACAATGCCTACCGCGTTTTTACCAAACGTTTGGAATCTCAATTTAACGACAACCCCGAAGACCCCGTTTTTTACGCTCCCTTTCAGTCGGCTTTTTTAGACGAATTTTTCAATGGCCAAACCGTGGAAGTCACCTTCACCCGGGGTATGCCCAACAATTCATCGAGACCTGCTGACCAGGGCAATGCCGAAGGCTTTTTTGAATCGGGAGACCGAATTGTACTGAAGTTCTGCTCTACCGATGAGCCCACCTACCAATTCTTCAGAACTTTTGATGCCCAGCAGGGAACAAACGGCAGTCCTTTTTCGGCGCCGTCGAACATCATTTCCAATATCGAAGGGGGATTGGGGATATGGGCGGGTTACGCCGCAGCCTATGATACCCTTTATGCGATGCCGTGATAAAATAAAGTTTACCAACAATAGGCGTTCTCAATCAAATATAAAGGAAGGGGTTTTTAACTTTGCACCCGCAAAACGCAAAATCCATTATGAGCGAAGAAAAAGTAGAACACGTAAAATGTCTGATCATCGGATCGGGCCCCGCGGGCTATACCGCAGCAATTTATGCCGCAAGGGCAGAGATGCAACCAGTGATGTACCAGGGGCTCCAACCCGGTGGGCAACTCACTATTACCACCGATGTGGAAAACTATCCCGGCTACCCCGAAGGAATTCAGGGACCGGAAATGATGGAAGACTTCAAAAAACAAGCCGAGCGGTTTGGAACAGATGTGCGCTATGGGCTCGCTACAGCAGTCGACTTCAAAGATGGCAAGCACGAAGTAACCATAGATGGAAATAAAAAAATTACCGCCGATACCGTCATCATCTCGACAGGTGCATCGGCCAAATGGCTTGGATTGGAAAGCGAGCAGCGCCTAAACGGTTTTGGTGTTAGCGCCTGTGCCGTTTGCGATGGGTTTTTCTACAAAGGCCAGGATGTAGCCATCGTAGGAGCCGGAGATACTGCAGCCGAAGAGGCAACCTACTTGTCTAAACTTTGCAATAAAGTATACATGTTGGTGCGCCGCGACGAAATGCGCGCTTCTAAAGTGATGCAAAACCGGGTGATGAATGCCAAGAATATCGAGATTTTGTGGAATACCGAGACGGTTGAAATCTTAGGTGAGCAATCGGTAGAAGGTGTAAAAGTAGTAAACAACCAAACCCAGGAAGAGAAAACGCTCAAGGTAACCGGTTTCTTTGTAGCCATCGGGCACAAGCCAAACACCGATATCTTTAAAGATTTCCTGGATATGGATCAAACGGGATACCTCAAAGTTCAGTCGGGAAATACCAAAACAAATGTAAAAGGTGTTTTTGCCTGCGGCGACGCTGCCGACAAGATATACCGCCAGGCGGTTACAGCGGCAGGTACAGGTTGTATGGCTGCGCTCGATGCCGAAAGGTACCTTACCGAAGAAGGGTTGCACTAAATTGAAATTAGGGTTCCCAAACAATAAGTTTACCCATATTAAATGGCAATAAGATTTTGATCCGTTGTTAAGGGTGACACTTCGCAAGACAAATTCTGATTTTTTGGCTCAGCGCTCAGTGAAACCATAGCTGAGCTGCATAAAAGGTAAAAAAAGCACCGAGAACGCAGAGAAAATGGACAAGCAGGGCGTATTTGTTGAGAACGCTGAGGCGTGCAAGCACGCTGTGAGAACTTAAAATGAGAAATTCTCATGATTACTATAACTGATCGCTTGCGATCCTCCTTTGGGCATTTCGCGAAACCCCGAACTTGTTTCGGGGCATCAGTTTGAGCTTTGGTTGTCCCTTTTATCACTGTTCCTCCGCGATCCCGCGGAGGAACAGTATCTGCGTAAATCACTAAAAAAAATAAAGCGATTTAGTTATATGATAGGTTTTTAGCTCTGCGCTCTGTGAAACCATAGCTGAGCTGCATAAAAGGTAAAAAAAGCACCGAAGCTTGAGCCCCGCCATGCAGCGGAATCAAAGTACCTGCGTAAATCAAAACGCTACTTTCCTGAAAATCCTTTTTTTTTTGAAACGTGCGGCAACCCTATTTGAAAAAATCTGAAACAAAAAAACCTCCCCATAGCAAGGGAGGTTTTCTCTGTTTCATAGTCCTTAAAGAACTTTAATTTTAACTGTCTCTAATTACGGTATCGCCGCCATAAAAGTTTCGTTATTTTCATTTAAAATATCCACTTCGTAAACAAAAGGCGAAGTCTGATCAATTTGAGCAGTTCGATCGCTGTAAAACAATTTATTTCTGCTCGTGTACTTCGGTTTTAAATCTTTGTTTTCGAGCTCGAAATTTACAATCTCGCGCAATGCTGATGCTTTCATCATTTTTGCAATACCGCTCTTGTTTGTTTCTAGTGCAGTTATCATGCCAATAATTTGACCCCGCTCGCAAAGAACCGGAGCGCCAGGTAAATCAACCTGCAACTTCATTCTTCCGTATCCTTTGCTGTGGTTGGCATTTAGATGCGATTGCTCGTAAAATATTTGATGGCCCGCATAGCCCAGCGCAAATAAAGACTCCCCTACCCTGGCGTCTTCGGGTGCTAAACGATAGGGTAAATTCACATGGCCGATTGAATCGCATCGGATTATGGCAATTTCATTTCGCTCGTTGATAGCGATTACTTCTCCTTCTAAAACACCGTGGTTATCGTTTTTCAAAAACAGCTTACTCCCTTTTGAAAGTCCCTGTGAAGGCATCACCAAAAATCCACTTTGGTCAATCACAAATGCAGTTTTCGGATTGAACGCTTCATTCGGCTGCTCGGCTAGTGCAGTTTGCGCCAGCGGCAATTGCAAAGCGCCGGGTGTTTGAACTTTTTCTTCGGATAGCGACTTGTTTGCCAGAATTCCAAAAGCGGTAATTGCAGAAATCGAAACGGCAATAAGAGCCGATAAGCCAAAAACTAAAACTGGTTTCATTTTTTTCCTTTTTGTAGATTCATCCTTTACGGCATCCACCGAAATGTGATCGGGCAAAACCCGTGCTTGCATCTCGCGAAGCCTTGCAGACCTTTCGTTTCTCGTTGCGTAGTTGCGCACCATGGCTGCCGTACGCGAGATAATGGCAATGCAAACCTTATCGGCTTCGGCGTGGGTTTCGGGTTCCGAATTGGGATTGTCGAGTACATATCGGAGCAATCGCTCAAAATCTTCATCGCTGTGCTCAAATTCCTTGCTGTCTATAAGCCGAATTAGCTTTCGTATATACTTTGCAAGATTCGAAAAAGCCTTCGTTTCATCATTCATTCCCAGCCGGGAAGCCACCTCAGGGAGTTCCTTTCGGTTGCCGATATGCTCATTGATAAGCGTGCGCGCCGGCTCGCCAACTTCTGCGAGTTTTGCAGCCGTTTTTGCCGTGCGTTCATTAATGGAAGCGATTTCGTGGAAGGCATCTTCCATTTCGAAAAACTCCCTGCGGTGCTTCACGAAATTGATATCGACCCTTCTTTTCTGGAGTTTTTCAACCCAAAGCTTTCGGGCAAATGAATAGATAATTTGTTCAGCGCGGTCTTGTAATTCGAGTCCGTGTAATTCCAGGAGTTGGGTATAATAGATAAACGCTTCGACGTAAATCTCTCGCGCTTCATTGAGTGAGCCTTTGTTTTCAGACACAAAGGAAACTGTTCCGGTGTATGAGCTCGCAAACTGGGCTTCTACACCTTTCCACTCTTCTGCGGTAAATGAATGCAATTGGTTCAACATATTTTCTTGCTCTTTCTCGGATTTTTAAAGTTCAACTCAATGACACTTCAAATCCCTTTGCGCAACATCGCATTATTCAGTTATTTAAATACGAAAATGGCATGGCAATGTTTCAAACCCCTTTCCGCGGAAGCGGGAGAACAAAAACAGGCGACAGGCGTATGCATATATAAGCTGTGCATTAACCATTATTAACAGGGGCTTGCACATCAATTACCCTGCTTAAATAGTTATCTTTATCCATCGAGTTTATCAGAAATCAAATTCACATGAGATTTATTTTAGTCAGTGTGCTGGCAGCTTTAATTTCTGCAACCGCATTTGGACAGGCAGAATCATCGTCCGCGTATAAAGATGCGGCAGAAAAATTAACCGCATTGTTTTACCATATTGAGACCAACTATGTAGACAGTGTAGATTCAGAACAATTGGTAGATGACGCTATCCGCGAAGTGCTTACCGATCTCGACCCACACTCCGTTTACATTCCTGCAAAAGATGTGGAAAAGGCAAATGAAGGACTGGAAGGGAACTTTGAAGGAATTGGAATTCAATTTAACATCCTTAGGGATACCATCATTGTGGTGTCTCCCATTGCCGGCGGCCCGAGTGAAGCCCTGGGTATCATGGCCGGAGACAAGATTGTTTCTATTGAAGGGGAAAACGTTGCCGGGGTTGGTATTACCAATCAAGATGTAACGTCGAAGCTACGCGGCGATAAAGGTACCGTGGTATCTGTGGGCATCCGCCGAAAAGGTGAGAAAAATGCCATTCCCTTTGACATTACCCGCGATGAAATTCCGATCTACAGTTTAGATGCAGCTTATATGGCTACCGATAAGGTGGGGTATATTAAGCTCAACCGCTTCTCTAAAACAACGATGACCGAATTTAAGGAAGCCATTGCCAAACTGAACAAAGCCGGCATGGAAGATTTGATTCTGGATCTTCAGGGCAATGGCGGTGGACTTTTGCAAACGAGCATTGATTTGGCCGATGAGTTTCTCGAGCCCAACAAACTTATTGTTTACACCGAAGGAAGAGCTTACCCCAAACGCGAAGAGAAATCTACATCGGTAGGCAGCTTTGAAACCGGACGGCTTGTGGTTTTAATCGACGAAGGGTCAGCGAGTGCTTCGGAAATCGTTTCGGGTGCAGTGCAGGACTGGGACCGCGGACTGATTGTAGGCCGCCGCAGCTTTGGAAAAGGCCTGGTTCAGCGCCCCATTCCACTTCCCGATGGCAGCTACGTGCGACTAACTACACAAAAATACTACACACCCAGCGGTAGGTGCATTCAAAAACCTTATGAAGATGGGGTTGAAGCTTACTATATGGAAAAATATGAGCGGTATCAAAACGGCGAGATGTGGAGCCTGGATAGCCTTGACTTTCCCGACTCACTCAAATTCTACACCGACAAAGACCGAATGGTTTATGGCGGTGGCGGAATATCGCCAGATGTGTTTGTGCCCATTGATACCAGTGAGTCTTCTCAACTCAACTCCGACCTTATTCGGAAAGGAGTAATGAATACGTTTGCCATTACCTATGCGAATAAAAATAGAAAGAAGCTACTCAAGGAATTTCCGGAAGTGAAAGACTTTCAAAAAGGATTTGACATTGATTTGGCAGTGGCCGAGTTCAAAGCATACACCGCAAAAGAAAACGACGAAATTGAATGGAAAGACGAGGAGTTTGACCTGTCTAAAGATATGATTGAAGGGCGACTCAAAGCAATGATAGCCCGAAACCTTTGGGATTACTCAGCGTACTACCAAATCTTTAATCCCTATTGGCCTGCGTACCAAAGTGCGCTCGATATATTGCAAGAAGATCAATACAAATCTTTCAATTTAGCCAAAAGTGAATTTTAAAGAATTTGTTAAGATTTAATTGAATCCACAGTAATTACTAATTTTGCAACAAGCAAAAAATTCAAAAATCATGAGTGAAAATTTAAAGAATGGACTACTAGTTTTTGTAGCTGCCTTATTGGTTGTAAATACAGTTCTTCTCGTAAAAAACGGATCTACAAGCTACGTAGACCCCAAAGAAGCTAAATCAACTTTTCAGAGAACTGCCGATGTAGCGAAGGCTGAAGCCAAGCCGAAAACAGAAGCGGATATTTCTGCCGCCGATCCAATGGCCAAAGCAAGCGATAAGCCCACCGGACCTAAAACAGAGATTTCGTTCCAGGACACCAATCACGATTTTGGTACGATTACGCAGGACAGCGAAAACAAGAAAGTTTTCACTTTTACCAATACGGGGTCAGAACCACTGATTATTGAGAACGCCAAAGGCTCTTGTGGCTGTACAGTGCCAAAATATCCCAAAGAACCCATCGCTCCCGGAGCAACGGGAGAAATTGAAGTGGTTTACAAACCGGGTAAGCAGAAAAATAAACAAACGAAAAACGTGACGATTACGGCAAACACCGATCCGGCTAAAACCATTCTCACGATTAATGCAGACGTGGAAGAAGTTTAAACTTCACCGACAATATTGAATTAAAAACCCCGCTTTGGCGGGGTTTTTTATTATCCGTATAATTCTTCAATCACTTTGGCGAGCTTTCGGTCTTTTTCGGTAACCTTATCGCCTTCATCGTGGGTGCTCAATTTTATGTCAACCATATTAAACGTATTCGTCCATGTGGGGTGGTGATTCATTTTTTCCGCTCGTATGGCCACTTTTGTCATAAAGCCAAAGGCATCAACAAAGTTTTCGAATTCTAAATGCGCTTCGAGACTCGTATCGGTTTCTTTCCAATTCATATTATCTTATTTTTTATGATTCGTAGATTTTCAAACATTTTAATATACGAAAAAAAGCCACTATTGCTAAATAGTGGCTTCGGTTTTCACGCCTAAGCGTGTATTAAAAAATCCGTTCTTAGGAAAAATGTAGTAACCCTTACTTCGCTTTAAGTTCGTGAACCGGTTGGGGCCTTTTCTTTACGGGATTCGAAACGGTATCCATCTCTTCTACGAGGTGACCGGCTCCGGCAAATTTATCGGTAATAAAAAGGATGTAGTTCACGTCGACCATGATGTTTCTGCAAATTTCTTCGCTAAACATGATATCGCTCATGGTGCTCTCGTAGGTTCGGTCGAAGTTTAAGCCAACCAGCTCTCCACGGGCATTGATCGTAGGGCTGCCGCTGTTTCCACCGGTGGTATGGTGGGAACCGAGAAAACAAACGCGCAACTCACCGTCTTTTCCATAAGGACCGTAGTCGGCTTTTTCGTGCAGTTCCATAAGTTTTGCCGGCACATCGAATTCCTTATCCCCGGGAATGTATTTGGCCATAATCCCCGAAAGGGTGGTATAAGGCGTGTAGGCAATTCCATCGCGGGGCTTCACGCCTTCCATCTTTCCGTACGAAAGGCGCAGCGTGCTGTTGGCGTCCGGAGAATTTACTTTTTCGGGAAGGAGTTCCATAAGCCCCTTCATGTAAACAGACATTAAACCTTCTTCTTCGTTGGAAAATGAGCGGTAGGCCGGAGCCACATTTTCGCCGTAGGCATCTAATAACTCCGTAGCCACGCAGTAAGCGGGATCGGCCTTAAGCGTTTTAATCATCTTCTTCTCCTTCGATTTGAGCGCCTTTTCCAAGGCCTCCCGATCGGCAAAAACCGTTTTGTCGTAAAAGGCATCCGAAGCAGCGCCGTAATTATCGTTTTTAATCAGGGAGTTGAGCGTTTCGGAAGTCAACACATCCGGACAGTTTTGGTGAAACAAGGGCAGTTGAGCGGCGAGAATATCGCGGTCTACTTCGCTGTTGTAATCCTTAAAATATCCGTCGGCCAGGTTAAAGAGTTTATCTACTTCTTCGGGAAATTTTCCGCTTGCAGCCAGCGTGTCGTAATTTTCAACCAAGTCTCTAAACCCCGCGGCGAAACGCAAAATTTCCGGGCCGTAATAGTAAAACTCAATCAGGTAATTGCGGGCATTTTGGTATTTCTCATTTTCGGCGTAGAGCGAAGCCAGCTCGCCGACGATTTGCGAATACCCTTCCATTCCTTTTTGGCTCATCGCCGCTTTCAGAAAGGCTTCTTCCGTTTTCTTCTTTTTCTCGATCACATCAAATTCTTTCAGCCCCATATTCTGGCCGATCCATTTTTTATAGGCGTTGCTGATGCGCGACTGCTTTGAAGCGTACTGTATGCGTGTTTTATCGCTCGCTTCCATAGCGCGGTCTATTACACCGAGACTGGCTTCGCGCATCGCAATGCGAGCTGGATTTTCTGTTTCCAGAATGTACTCCACCGCCGGGCTGGTGATGTACTGAAACGTGCGACCCGGAAATCCGAAAATCATGGTGAAATCTCCTTCTTCTACCCCATCGGTATTCACCTTCAGATGTCTTTTGGGGCTAAGGGGCACGTTGTCTTCGCTGTAATCAGCGGGTTGGTTATCGGGCGATGCGTAAATTCGAAAAAGAGAAAAGTCGCCGGTATGTCTGGGCCAAACCCAGTTGTCGGTATCGCCGCCAAACTTACCGATGGAAGATGGCGGAGCTCCTACCAGCCGAACATCGCGGTAGGTTTCCGTTACGATCATATAAAAGGCGTTGCCGTAGAAAAATGGCTTAATCTCCGCTTTATAACCCGTGCCGTCTACAGCCTCGCGCTCCAGCTCCAGCGCTTTTTTCCTCAGGGCTTCTTCGGCATTTTCTGTCCCGGCAGCAGCCGCGGTTTTTTGCATTTCCTCGGTTACGTCTTCAATGCGCACCACAAATGTTGCCGACAAACCGGGATTCGTCAATTCCGCGTCGAAATTCTCCGCCCAAAAGCCATTTTTCAAGTAGTCGTTCTCTAGCGAAGCGTGGGATTGAATCTGGGAATATCCGCAGTGGTGATTGGTGAGAATAAGGCCCTGATCGGATATTACACTCGCCGTGCAACCGCCGCCAAAAAGCACAATCGCATCTTTTAAGCTGCTCTGATTGATGGCGTAAATTTCATCGGCACTGAGTTTGAGCCCGGCATTTTGCATGTCGTTCATTACCAATTTAGAAAGCGTAGAAGGAATCCACATCCCTTCGTGTGCAGTGGCGTGGGTCGCCAAAAACACGAGAAATACTGCAAGTAATCTAGTCATTTGAAAAAGTTAAGCTTCTTTGTTTTTAAATAAGAAATACCACACCCCTATTAAAAAGAATGAGCCGATAAAGATAGGCAAGAGTTGGAACTCGTTCTGCTTTTCGGGTGGAAGGTCTTTTCCAATCTGACTTATATATCCGTAGATGGGCGAAATAATCATGATAATCCCCAGAGAGAGAAAAAGATAGTCGATGTAAGAATTCACAACAACGGCTGTTTTGTAAATGGGAGAATTCTCAAAATCGCGAAAGCGCATATCGGCATACCCGGCTGCGCGATCTCGTGGGGTGGCTCTTCGCGGCTCGCGACGCGAGTGGGCTCCGCCGCTCCTTTCTTTAGATCGCCGCGCCTGATAACGCTTTATTGCATCGCGCACATATTCATCGCGGCGCATCAGAATTTCGTAGCATTTTTCGTATTTTTCCCACCCGCAATTCAATCCATGCAACGAAATTTTATCCATATTGTTTTGCTTATCTGCGTTCTGGGCTTTGGCAAAGCCGCTGCGCAAGAGCCGTTTATCGAAAACAAAGGGCAGTGGCCCGGAGTGGTGGAATTCCGCACCCTGATTCCCGGAGGGCAACTTTATGTAGAAAATAATGCGCTTCTCTTCAATTTATTCGATACCGAAACCACCGACCGCGTTTTTGCAGCCCACAGCGGAAGCGAAAACCCAATAGAACCGCCGCGTAAACTTGATTGCCACGCCTACCGAATGAAATTTATCGGTGCGCAAAAAGGCGCGGCTTTCGCCGGAAGCGATATGCGCAGGGAGCACTACAATTTTTTTCTCGGCGATGATCCCGATCGATGGGCGGGCGGAGCATCGGCTTTTTCGGAAGTTCGCCAAAGCGAAATATACCCGGGCATAGACCTAAAAATATACCGCAAGGGAGCGCTGAAATACGACTTTATTTTGGCGCCTTTTGCAGATGCCAGCGCAATAGAAATAGCCTATGATGGCGTAAAACCGCGACTCACCGACAAAGGACAGCTATTGCTCAAAACGAATGTAGGCGAAGTACTGGAATCTAAACCTTTTGCCTATCAGTATTATCAGGGACAACTCAAGCCCGTATCCTGTTCATACAAAGTAGATAAAAACACGGTTACCTTTGAATTGGGCACCTACGACCGCTCCCCCTGGGGCGGAGGTGAAGGAGCCGGAGCACTTGCCGGAACAGACATTGCCATTTCAAAGTTTTCACTCGACGGAACCGCGCTCGAATACAGCACTTACATTGGCGGCGGCGGCGATGAACTCCCGCACAGTATTGTGGTCGATTCACCGGGAAACCTTTACGTTTTTGGAACAACCGGTTCTGCCGATTACCCGACCACCGATAACGCCTACCAAACGGAGTTTTTGGGGGGTGAGTCCACCGTATTGGGCGGAATTGGCGTATTCTACTCCGAAGGGGCAGATATTGTAGTTTCGGCCTTAAACAGTGATGGAAGCGATTTGCTGGGATCGACCTATATAGGCGGAGAAGAAAACGACGGAACCAACACCAACGGAAGCCTGAAATACAACTACGCCGACGAAGTTCGGGGCGAGATAGAAATTAACCCCGACGGAAATATTGTCGTTGGCACAACGACTTTTTCGGTCGATTTTCCGATGGTAGAAAATGGCTACCAAACCGAGTTAAACAGCGGACAGGAAGCCGTACTTTTTGTGATGAATCCATCGATGAGCCAATTGCTGCACGCATCATTTTTCGGGGGCGCCGGAGCCGATGCATTCTACAGCATCCACATCGACGAAGATGGAATCATTACCACCGGGGGTGGAACCACATCGAGCGGAATTCCCACAACACCCGATGCGTTTCAACCCAGCTTTGCAGGCGGTGCAGCCGATGGTATGATCGCCACTTTTAATGCGGAATTAGAAACGCTGGAAGCCGCTACCTATTACGGCACGTCGGCCTACGATCAAATTTATTTTGTGGAGCGCGACGGGTTTGGAAATCCACATATATTCGGGCAAACCGAAGCTACCGGAACCACCTTGATCGAGAATGCAGATTATGCCAACCCCGGAACCGGAATGCTCGTGGCAAACTTTAACACCGATTTATCTGGCCGGATTTGGTCTACCGTTTTCGGTTCTACTGTGGGGGTACCCAACTTGTCGCCAACGGCTTTTTCAGTAGATATTTGCAACCGCATTTACCTTTCGGGATGGGGTGGAACAGTAAACGATCAGGGCAACACCAATGGATTGGATGTGTCTGACGATGCCCTGCAACCCACCACCGATGGCAGCGACTTTTACTTTCTGGTGCTCGATGGAGATGCCAACGACATCACCTACGCATCTTTTTTTGGCGGGAACATAAGCACGGAGCACGTAGATGGCGGAACGAGCAGATTCGACCGGGCCGGTAAAATTTACCAGGCCGTTTGTGCCGGTTGCGGAAGCAACGACGATTTCCCCATTGAGCCGGAAAATGCACACAGCCCCACCAACAACAGCACAAACTGCAACCTGGGCGTAGCCAAAATTGATTTCGACCTTCCTTTAGTTCTCGCCGATTTTGAAGTGAGTCCGGTTTGTTTTCCCGACTCGGTGGAGCTTGAGAATACGAGCAGCACATATTCTGGTAGCGACCCGACGTATCAGTGGCTTTTCTCCGATGGGCAGGAATCTACCGAAACGAATCCCACGGTGCTTCTTGCGCCGGGAAACTACGAAGTTACCCTTATCGTATCCGACCCCAATTCCTGCAACATCTCCGACACCATTGTGAAAGATGTAGAAGTATTCCCCACCCTATTTGCCGATGTTCCGCCGTTTTGGCAATCGTGCGAAACCGATACCGCCGAAATCAGCGTATCCCACAACGGCACCGTAACCAACTGGCAATGGGCAACCGACTCGAATTTTTCAAATATAATTTCCGCAGGCCCAACCGATTCGGTGCTCGTATATCCCACGGAAGTGGTCACCTCCATTTTCCTTTCCATTTCGAATGGATTTTGCGATAAAACCTACGAGATAGACCTTTACCCGGCACCTAAACCCGAGCTGAGTATCGGCGATACCACCCTCTGCAATATTTCTGAGATCGAAGTTTCTGCATCCGTAATTTCCGGTTACGAGATTTCTGATATTCTATGGACACCCGAAGATCAGATTATCTCGGGGCAGGGAACAAATACCGTACTCGTAGACCTGACAAACCCCGTTGAATTAAGCGCATCTCTCGTGGCAACTGCACCGGGAATAGCACCACAAGGCTCCGATTGCGAAGCATCGCTAAGCGCAGATTTAGTCGCGTACGATATTGAATTGCAGGTGCCCGGCGACACCCTGATCTGCGCCAACGAAGAACTCGATCTCATTGCCAACAGTTCGGGAACGGCAGAGAATTTTATCTGGTCTACCGACCCCGATTTCACCACTGTACTCAATGAACCCGGCGACAGCAGCATTACCGTACTTCCAGACACCTACACCGTTTACTACGCACTGGTAAACAACGACATCTGCACCATCGAAGACAGCGTTGGGGTAAGCCTGCTATCGGCCGGAACCAGCGTTTCTGCCGACCAGTATATCTGCGCCGGAGATACAGCTATGCTCGTGGTGTCGAACGATTTTCCCGGAAGCCAACTCACCCATCAATGGGAGCCCGCCGATTTAATTGTCTCCGGACAGGGAAGTGCTGTTGCGCACGCTGTAGTTACCGAAGTAACCACCTTCGACGTGGTGAGCACCACCCCAGAAGGCTGCGAAGTGGCAAATGAAGTTACCGTGTTTACATCTCCGCTCGGCCTTGAAAATATAGATGCCACGGCCGACCCGCAAAATATTACCGTTGGCGAATCGAGCCAGCTCCAGGCACTACCCGAAAACGACGAATACACCTATCAGTGGGAGCCGCCTACCTACCTCGACGTTAGTTTTGGAGACTCCCCCACTTCTACCCCACCGGAAACGATTACCTACCTGGTTACCATTTCGGATATTGGCGATATTGGCATCTGCTCGCGCGTAGATTCGGTTACCATTTTCGTTTACGAAGACGTGTGCGGAGAGCCCAACATCTTTGTGCCAAATACCTTTACGCCCAATAGCGACGGGGAAAACGACCTGCTTTTGGTTCGCGGTGGAAATATCACAGACATGAATTTTTCGGTTTTTAACCGATGGGGAGAGAAAGTATTTGAAACCACCGATCAGTCGGAAGGCTGGGACGGAACCTACAAGAATAACCTCGCAGAGCCGGCGGTATTTGTGTACCACCTGGATGTGCGCTGCGGCGACGGTCAAACCTATTTCAAAAAAGGGAATGTGACCCTGGTTAGATGAAGAAGTTCCTGACGATATGGATTTTACTGATCGGCGTTTCAGCCAATGCGCAGGACATACACTTTTCGCAGTTTTTCTTTTCGCCCCAAACATTGAGTCCGGCAGAAATCGGAAATACCCCATCTCAGTACCGTTTAAACGCCAATCAAAAAACCCAATGGCGGAGCGTGTCGCAGCCCTACAGCACGTTTGCTTTAATGGGCGACGGGAAGTTTGACTTTCTCCCCGAAGACATTGCTGTGGGCGCTTCCATAATGAACGATCGCGCGGGAGATTCGCGGTTCAATACGTTCTCGTTTCTCGTTGGAGCCTCTTACCGTTACAAGCTTACGGACGATGGAATGCACCGCGTTCAGGGTGGATTGCAAACAGGGTTTACCCAGATCAGCATAGACGAGAGCGCGCTATCCTTCAATAACCAGTACAATGGCGTGGCCTACGATCCCAATTTGCCCGCGGGCGAAAACCTTCGGCGAAACAGCCGCTTGTTTTTCAATTTAAACATCGGCGCATCGTACACCTACACCAAAACGGCGGGAAAGAGCGTAACCGGTGGAATAGCCTTACACAACCTAAACGGAGCCGACCAATCTTTCTTTAACGATACCGGTATAAATTTGCCGCTGCGGAGCTCTTTTTACGTTACCGCCGACTGGAAAATAAACGAAGATTTTGACGTGATGCCCGCTTTCCGGTATATGGATCAGGCCACGTTTGGCGAGACCATATTGGGAACGGCAGTGCGTTATACCCTGCTCGACGAGCGCAGCCTTTACCGAAGTGTTTTTGCCGGATACTTCGGCCGGTTTAACGATAGCGGCATAGCCATGGTGGGCTTTGAAGTGGATCAGTGGCGATTTGCCGCCAGCTACGACATCAATGTGAGCGACCTGGTAAGGGCGAGCCGAAATCAGGGCGGACTTGAATTTTCCCTGCAATACCTTTTTGGCGAATCCGAACGCAATAAAAGTTTCAAGCATAAATACTGTCCGGTTTACCTATGATACTGCGTCTTTCCATCGTTCTTATAGCCCTTTCCCTTTCGGGAGATATCTTTGGGCAGCGCCTTCAGGACTGGATTTTGCTGGGAGACCGGGCCATGGAAGACAACGATCCCTACGGTGCCTTGCGCTATTACGGCAAGGCCATGGAAATAGACAGCACAAAAGGACTGGTAAACTTCAAATACGCCGAAGCACTGCGCGAAAACCACTACTACAGCAAGTCGGCTTACTATTACTGGAAAGTGTACCGAAAAGAGCGGGGCAAACTTTTTCCCGAAAGCGGCGCATGGCTGGCCACCATGTATCAGCAATCGGGCAATTACACCCGCGCGAAACAAATATGGCGGCGGGTGCGCGAGCAGTACAAAGACCAGCCCGAATCGTATTGGTACCAAAAGGCCGTACAATCTACCCGAAGCTGCGACCTGGCCAAATTGTGGATGGAAGCTGGGGCACCGTTTGAACTCGATAAACTGCCCGACCCGATAAACACCGACAACAGCGAGTTTGCCGGGATTTTTACCGCCGACGGTCAATTGATTTTCACATCCCTTCGCGGGGAATACGACGATAAAGGCAGGGTAACATCCGAAGAGTCGGAATACCGCCCGCGCCTGTTTCTGGCCGATACAGCAATGGCCAATGTGCGAAATGCACCAGCTTCGTGGGCCGGTGCTTCGGGCATTGCCCTGTCTGAAGATAGCACGCTTACAGCACTGGTTGTCGAAAAAAACGGACAGCGCAACATAGAAGTTTCACTGGACGGAAAACGGAAATTGACCCTTCCACATACGCCCGACTCGGCGTGGTATTCGCACCCGGCATTCGGTAAAATAGGCGGCGAAGACGTGCTGTTCTTTAGCAGTAACCGCAGCGGTGGCATGGGCCGCGAAGACCTTTGGTATTTGCCCCTTTCCGGCGAAGACCGCGAGCCTGTAAATGCCGGTGAACGCATCAATAGCCCAGGGTCTGAAATCACCCCCTTCTGGAATGCGCGCGAAGAAGAGTTGGTTTTCGCTTCTGACTGGCACCACGGGTTTGGCGGTTTTGATTTGTTTAAGGCAGTAGAAGACGAAAAGCAATTTTCGGTACCCGAAAACCTGAAGCTGCCCTATAATTCGCCGGCAAACGACTTGTACTGGAGCTTCAACGACGCGCTATCGAAGGGGACTATCACCACCAACCGACTGGGAAACCAGGTAATTGGTGCGGCGGGGTGCTGCAACGATATTTGGCGCTTTGAGCAGACTCCCGAAGATATCGACGACGACATTCCGGAAATCACCAACCTCGAAGACCTCAACACTTACCTGCCCGTTGTGCTCTACTTCCACAACGACGAACCCGACCCGCGAACGCGAAATGACGAAACCGACAAAACCTATCTGGAAACCTACTACGCCTACCTGGATCTTTTGCCCGAGTACCAGCGCGAATACCGCGAAGGACTCGAAGTATCGCAGGGCGATCAGGCCGAAGAAGCCATGGACATTTGCCAGTCCGCTTGCCAAAACCGACTACAATGTTCACCTCACTTCGAGGCGAATTTCGTCGCTGGAGAATTACCTGCGCAAGTACGATCGCGGAGCGCTGCTTCCCTATTTGGAAAACACCGCCGAAAACGGAGGCGAATTATTGCTAAACGCGATACCCTTTGGGGAATACACGGCGAGCAATGTCGTTACCGACAACCCCAACGAAGCCGATGCCGTTTACGGAATATCGGCAGCCCTGGAGCGAAAGATCGAAATTGTATCCGTACAGCGCGCACCGGAAGATACGGCCACAGCCGAAATGCGGTTCACCTCTGAAATTGAAGACCTGGGCGACGTTTCGGCAACAGACACCCTCGCCTTTTCCTTCGTGTTTAGCGGAAGCGAGAATCTTATCGTCGACTCGCTGGTATACGACCGAGAAGTAATCACCATCGGCTCAGCTGCCCCGCCTTTTGGCGCCGACCAATCGGCCATTGAAGGAAAACTCCACCCCGGAAATCAATCGGGAAAACGGAATGCCATCATCGCCATTTTTGGCAATTTTGCAGCCGAAAAGAGAGAACTAAACATCACCTACGAGATCAAGGAGAATAGATGAGACTGAATATATTCGGGGAAAAATTCACCCTTAAAACGGTTCTTCCCATTGGAGCAGATTTGGAGCCGGGCGACTTTGTAAAAATCGACCTTTCGCAGTCCAATCCCGAATTGGCTAAAAAGACGGCGAAGTCATACGACGAGCTGAACAACTACGTGCAAAAGACCATAAAGTCTACCGGAGCCAAGTGCGCCGTTGGCGGTTACGGCGAAAAGCGCGCCATTTACAAAAGGAGCGCCCACTTTAAGGACGGGGAAGAGAGTCGGTCTATACACCTCGGGGTAGATTTCTGGATGCCGGCACAAACTCCGGTTCAAGCGCCGATACCGGGCACAGTACACAGTTTTGCCGACAACGACACCCACGGCGATTACGGCCCCACCATTATTTTAAAGCACTATTTTGGAAATATCACCCTGTATTCGCTGTACGGGCATTTGAGCAAAGAGTCGTTGGAGGGCCTGGAAGTGGGAACGGTGTTGCGCTGCGGCGAAACCTTTGCAAAACTGGGCGAGCGGCACGAGAACGTAGACTGGCCGCCACACCTGCACTTTCCCCTTTGCATTGGATAATACTGAGCAAATCTCAAACCCTGCCGCATTTGGGTAAAGGCACTTTAACAAAAACAATAAATAAACCTGATGGATTTGGCCGGAACACCGAAATGCGCTGTTGATTAAAAATCAATAAGTTAGCAGTTAAGTTATGTGATAGCCTTTTAGTTATATGATACCTGTACGCAAAAAAATAGCGCAGACGCTTGAGCTCCTCCGCCATGCGGCGGAGTCCTAGTATCTGCGTAAATCATTTAATAAAATAGCATTGACGCTTGTGCTTCGCCGATTGGCAGATGCTTGAACTCCGCCGAAGGACAGATGGGAACGAGAGTCCCGAAACGAGTTCGGGATTTCGCGAAATGCTACTGCATCAACATCAATAGATTAGTGATTATGTTATATGTTAGATTTTAAAGTTGAAGCGATTCGGGAAGAAGTAGGACTGAAATATTACCGATGCGAATATTGTTTTATAATTCCCGAAAATAGACGTTGTTGTTCCTGGTATTCTTAATTCATGTGGTACTGCATCCATTAAGCCTATCTCATTGAACATTCTACTGACATCACATAAGCAGTAAATGATTAAATTTGAAAAAACGGGAAACGAATAATTGTGTTAAAGCTCAAAGGCAAAGTATCTGAGTCGCGCTTGAAGTCGATTATTGACTTTTTAAAATCCCTGAAAATCGAAGTTGAAGTAATTGATTCGAGACGGGATAATTCTAAAGAAACTTCCAACGGACTAACCCTGCATACCGGCCTTTGGAAGGATCGGGAAATTGATGCTGGTCATTTACGAAATGAAGCCTGGAAGGCAGCATGAGTAAAGTTTTGTGCGATACCCATGTATTGATAGAACTGTATAAAGGCAATGAAACAGTATTTCGGAAAATGAATCTTATTGGAGATAAAAAAATCTGCATTTCAGATGTTACCGCAGGTGAATTATTGTTCGGTGCAAGAAACAAAGGTGAATTGGAAATTCTCAAAAACGATATTAAGAAAATAAATTGTCTGCCGATTAATGTGGGTATTTCAGGACTCGCAATAGAACTGATCTCGCAATATGCCCTTTCACACCGTCTTTCATTACCAGACGCATTGATTGCGGCTACTTCAGTTGTGCATGAATTGCCGCTGTATACGTTGAATAAGAAAGATTTTCGCTATTTGAAACTAAATCTCTACGGATGATTGGAGATGAAACATTCAACAGTAAAAGCTATACAACAATAGCGGCAGCCAATGGCACCGAAATTGGCCCATCGCTCGTAATGCCCGTCAAAAAGGGCGATAAGGTAGCGCTAAGCACGTCGTATTTCTACGAAGAAGATGCGCCCGGCACCACCTATCAGAATATGGATTTTTTGCTCAACGAAATTTTGATTTCACTGGCAGCCAGCGGCTCGAGCGTTTTGAATTTGGGAGAAAGCCAACTGATCAATATGGCATCTGGCGGGGATCAGACCTTGAACAACTCCATTATGAGCTTATTGTCAACTGAGTTTGACACCACCGACGTAGACAAGCCCCACGCCTACCTGGTTTGGATGTTATACGATCAGAATATGAATCTCGATGTGGCCCACTCGGGCGCCGCCCAGGTTGAAAACCCCAACGCGTTGGAAACCATCATTAGAAACGACTTGGATGTGGGTGCAGACGGATATTTGTATGTTCTATGGCTGTTGGGCGCAGGAACGAGCCCTTACAGCCATGAACCCCGGCTTCATGTCGGGGCTTATGCTTGCCCTGAGCGTGCGCCGATGTTTTGTGCGTCAGCAGTCGAATGGGTAAGTAATGGAAGCGATGCGGCCGTGAACTTCGATAATTTCCTGGTGCAATATCAACGTGGACAACTCCGGCAAATAAACGATTACGGCTCACCCTTCGCTTTCGCTCCGGCTATCGCGTACGGCCTCACCATTGCGGGTCTTAACAGCAATTCTGATGAATACCTGAATAAGTATACCAGTAAGGAATTACAGACCGGAGAGTTTGACAGCAGTTTAAGTACAGGACTGGAGATGCCTGCCCCGTCAGGTCACGCCGTATTCATTGACGTGGATGACGTACCGTATAACCGCGTGACCTTTACGGGGTTTGACTTTGGTAGTCGTTTTGCAGCCTGCCCTGAGCAGATGGTGCGGAGAATTTGCGCGTGTCGAAGGGACCCGCAACTCGGCGTTTGGTTTACGCCCGATCCTGCTGAGCAATTTCACAATCCTTATTTGGGGATTGGGAATAACCCGGTGATGTATGTGGATCCGGATGGGGAGTTTGCATGGATGATTCCAGTAATTGCTGGTGCTGTTTTCGGCAGTGTCAATCTTGGAATTCAGGCATCAAATGGGGATATCAATAATTTCGGTGATGGTTTGAAAGCCTTCGGATCTGGTTTTGTGGCAGGAGCTACGATAGCCACAGGTGTTACTTTAGGTTTAGGTGTTCCTGTATTGGGCACTGCAATTAAAGTTGCAGGACTTGCATACGCAGCGCCTACAGCCATAGGCACTGTTGCGAATACTGTCCATGGTATAGCGTCTGGAGATTGGAGTAGGCTTGGAAATACATGGGAACAGTTTGGTGGTAATTTTTATCTGGATGAAAACAGAAACTTTTTTGGACAGACATGGCAAGGTATAAGCAGATTTAGTTGGGAGCTTCCGCAGTCTGCTATTGGTCATGGGTTTAGTCAAATGAGAAATACATTTGGCGGTGTAGACCGGGTTGATTACTTCGGTGGGGTTACCTTCTCTACTGGAGAAAATAATGAAGACAGGTGGGGTATTAGCATCGGTAACCATATTAATATTAGTATACGTGATGAAATTCAGGGAGATTTTAAAGATCATCTCCTTCAAGACCCGCTTTTTATGCACGAATACGGTCATACACTACAAAGTCAGACATGGGGTCCATTATATTTTGTTCCAGGGTTTCTTAGCTTAAACAGTGCTGGAAGTACAGGCCATAATGAGAAATGGTATGAACGTGAAGCGAACAGTTATTCTGGATGGTATTTCAATCGACTTGGAATAAACTGGGATTTTTATAAAGGAAGATATCCGCGATTAATGGACGAATAAATGGAAAAATGATAAAAGTAACCTCGAAAATAATGTTTGTGCTGAGCTTATACCTCGTTTTGGTATCCAATAGCTGCAAGGAAGATTTTCCTGCACGCATAGAAACAATACATGTTGTAAATAATGCTGATCACAATATAGAATCGGCTGTACCTTATACCCACGGGCCATTTTATCCCGATACCGCGCTTACTGAAATAGTAACGGGGTCAATGCAAAAAACACCGCCTGGTAGAAATGCTTATTATGATCATCACGGAACGGGATCGTTAGCAGCGTTGATCGAATCGACACCAGAAGGGCTGATATCGATATACGTATTTCACCCAGACACCCTTGCAAATTATAGCGATCAAGAAATCATTAATGACTACAATGTGTTGACCAGGTACGACTTGTCCTTGAGCGACCTGGAAACACTTGACTTTTTTGTGCCTTACCCGCCGAGTGAAGCCATGAATGAAATGCAGATTTATATTCCCTGATTAAAGTTAGATATCTTACAAAATACACTGAATCTTGGCTTTTGCGATAAATGCATCAATGACCACCCAGACGCATTATTTTTCCTCATCTGAGAACTTACTGATTTGCATGAAGTGTTTTGGGTAGCTCTGTCGAGTTCTATATCTATTTTTGGGACTCGTTTCCCTTTAACCCGTTAATTTGGAAAAAATGAAGAATATTTTCTTTATTTTGTTTAGTGCTATACTGGTTTTATCGGGCTGTGAAGAAAATTTTCTTGGTGGAAAGTTTTACACTATTACGATAGAAAATAATTCATCGGAAACGATCTACTTTTTGAAATACGACGGGTTTTCAGAGATCCAATATCCAGATACAAGTATAGTTAATGAAGACCCTGACCTAATAGCACTTGGGGCGGGTAGAAAGTTCTATGTTCGCGACAGAAATCCATGGAACGAATCAATTAATGAACTGGAAGCAGACACGCTTTCCGTTTTCATTTTTGACGCACAAGTCTACGAAGACTCGGTATGGTCAGTTATCTCAAACCAGTATATGATTTTGAAACGATACGACTTAAGTATTGAAGATTTAGAGCAATTAAATTTTGTAGTTCCATATCCCCCAAATGCAGAAATGGAAGGAATGCAGATATACCCGCATTAGAATTCCAAGAGTTGTAGAATACGCGCTTATTCGAACGAAGCGAAAACCCCGCTAAAGTGGAATTTTTGTAACCCACCACATCGCTGCGAGTTGTAAGGGATGAATTGAATTATCTGTTAGCAATTGCATTGTGTTACCAACGATCAGTTTTCCAAAATATCTTTATCTTGAGCTCAGTTTATGAGTGGAGTGAGCATCACATATCATTTTTCGAATACATCAGGAGCCCGATCTGGCTGTCGAACTCACTCAGGCGCCGCCAAAGTTCAAAACCCCAACGCGCTGGAAACTCTTATAAGAAACGACTTAGATGTGGGGCAAGATGGGTACTTACACGCATATGTGAGTAATGGTAGTGATGCGGCTGTTAACTTCGATAACTTCCTGGTGCAATATCAACGCGGAAAGCTTCGACAAATCAATGATTACTATCCTTATGGCCTCACCATTGCAGGGCTTAACAGCAATTCTGATGAGTACCTGAATAAGTATACCAGTAAGGAATTACAGACCGGCGAATTTGATAGCAGCTTAAGCACGGGGCTTGAAATGTTTGACTTTGGTTCTCGCTTCTATGATCCGCAATTAGGGGTTTGGTTTACGCCCGACCCTGCGGAGCAGTTCCACAATCCTTATTTGGGAATTGGGAATAACCCGGTGGTGTATGTGGATCCGGATGGGGAGTTTGTTTTTACTGCTAGGAGGTGGTTTAGGGTTCATTAACGGTGCTATTCAGGGGGGTGCATCTGGGTTTACTGGTGGATTTATAAATAGCGCTGGAAATGCTTGGTTGCATGATATGAGTCTTGGTGATGGTCTCGTTTCGGGTTTAAAGGGAGGTGGTATTGGAGCACTTTCTGGAGCGACGATAGGAGGTGTCTCTTCTGGTCTAGAAGCTAAATCTAAAGGATTAAATTTTATAACAGGTAGTAAAGTAACAAATTTGGAAAAATTTGGAACCGCTCTTGGAATAGACGTTACAGCATCTGTCAATGGAGCAGACGGTGCTACTTTGGCAAATCCTACCACGGGTAATTCAGAAGAAGATTTCAAGCAATTATTAAACGCTTATAGGAAGGCAAGCCAAATTACAAAATCGAATGGCACCCTAAAAATTGATGATTTATTTGATATGGAAAGCATTCATAATAGTCCATATTGGAAGAGGATCGATTGCAAAGTCACTATACTCCAGAGATCTAATTATAAATGGAGAAAAAGTAAAGGCTACAGTAAGCTGGAGCAATCAAACTATCAATGAGGTAAGGGTAGTTAGTACAAATAGATTAGCAAGAATTAATGTATCGCACTTTAATGGAACATATAAAACATCCGTAAGTAGCATGTCATTTATAAACAGGAATTCCGATTTATTTCAAAGGGCCTGGGGTCATATATATTGGAATCAGTCCTATAACCTTTTGGGACCTATTCAAAGATATATGAAATGAAAAATACACATGGATTTTTAATAAGATTGGCCTTTCCCGCACTAGCCATAATTCTGCTGATGATATCAGCTTGTAAAGTTGCGGAAAGCGACAAGAATCGAGAAAAGTCATATAACAATATTCTATCTGAAACACTGTTAAAAAAACTACTCTATAATCCTGATATAATTAATAATTTGAGCTTCATAGCGGATGGAGAGAATACTTTCAATAATGGAGATTTATCATACAATAAAGATGTGACTTTTTATATACGCGCCCAATTTATTGATGATACAGCCCGTTATGACATTTCTAATGAAGAGTTATTTATTACTGATTATGAGGGAGAAATATTTATTGACCACGAAGGCAAAATAATCAATCAATTAAGAGAGTTTTCAAGTTTCAATTTTGATGAAGATGACTTTTTCAATTCCTTTAAGGCAATTCAAAGCAATTATATTCTTTTGGATGAAAACCAATCTATTGAAGAACTCGAACCTAATGGGATCCTAATATCATTTTATAAACCAGATAAAACGTCAAATTCCATTTATCAATTAATCAAAATGTCGAATATGAGCGAGTCAAAAAATATAATATTGACCGTTTCATTCTCTATTGATATTATGGAATGGCGATCATATTCCATCCACAGTAGTTATTAGCCGAGATGTTATCAACGACCAATGATTATAATCTGGAAATTAAATCCTGTGGATTCCACAGGCCTTGAAATTTAAGTTTCCCATGCAAGATTTTACTATCTACAATTGGGGAGTTGAATCAACGAATTCACAAACACTTATCTTAGTCAGTATTTCAGAAAAATCTAAATCTATGAAAAAGGTATTTTATCTGGGATTTTTAATTGTGATGGGGCTTAGCCCAATTCTTTCGAGTTGCAGCGACGACGATGACGACAATGGCCCTTCGGGAAACGGTGGCGGTGATGATCAACCCGAATATGTGAACTTCACTTTTGATGGAAACGATTACGCAGCGACTACCCTAAGCGTTTCGAGTTCCGAAAGCAGCATCGAAATTACGGGGAGCGACGAAAGCGAAAACATGGAAGTTTTGGTTGCATGCCTGACATCTATCACAGAAGGAACGCACACCACGAGCTCAACGCTCGGAATAGCGGTTGTTATCGGTATCGACGGATGGTTTGCTGGCGAGTCGTGTACCGTTATGATTGAAGAACACGATACGGCAAACCGCTACATCCGCGGCACGGCATCGGGCACTCTTTCTGATTTGTTTGGTACAAATTCAAAACCGCTAAACTCTATGGAGTTTGCCTTTTCGTACTAACGCGCATTGCCTAAAAAATAGGTCTGTGTGGGATACGGAAATCGAATAGCAGGACTGAAAGAATTGAAAACAAGGCCATATCATAAGGTGTGTCGACATTTCTACTAATCTAATTTCGATTCTTATTAAACGAAAGCTCCGAAGAAAAAATTCTGGTGAAATATCCCGTTCTTAAGCGTGATGCTCTGTATGCCTGAAAATTTGCTCTGGCGGCGATAGCAAAAGTTTTTGTTTTGGTGTCTTGCGTTTCAGATTTTTGCGGTCACACAGCACTATTACTCTACACAGTAGTGGCTACATCTGTGCTAAAAAAAGCTCGCCATATCTACTTTATACCAAGCCTTTACGTCAATTCCATTGCTTCTTTTTTGAGTTGTATCTCCGGCATAAATCACAGTACCACCATTGAACCCGGTAAGCTTATTCCAGAAATTGATTCCTTTAAAGTAAGCTGGAGTGACGGTTTGTCCGGCTTTTATTTCAACTGGATACAGTGCATTCCCTTTATCGATAATTAAATCAATTTCATTCCCCTTATTGTCGCGCCAAAAGTACAATTGCCCTTGCTTCCCCATATTGTACTGGGTTTTCATAAACTCGCCGACGACAAAGTTTTCAAAAAGGTTTCCCCTAAGGGGATGAGTCTGAATTTGATTTTGGTTTTGTATACCCAGCAAGGCACAAACCAACCCCGTATCGTGAAAGTATAATTTGGGCATTTTCACCATACGCTTATTGAAATTTTGATGGTGGGGCTTCAATAGGTGTATAATAAAACTACTTTCCAAAATTGTTAACCATGCATCAATGGTTTTGCTATCAACACCAACTTCAATCCCCAAACTGCTCTTATTCAGCAATTGTCCAACACGACCGGCGCACAATCTTAAAAATCGGTCGAAAGCACCTAAGTTTGAGATATTCTTTATCAAACGAACGTCGCGTTCAACATAAGTTTTGATGTAATTTGGAAACCATTTTTCCGGATCGATTCTCTGGTGAAACACGGGTGGATAACTCCCTTTAAAGAGCATGTCATCCAAGGTTTCAGGGAGCAAATTCCCCGATTTCAACTCGGCTACCGAAAAAGGTAAAAGGTAGAGGTAGGCCAACCTGCCAGCCAGACTTTGAACAATGTTTTGCTGCAACAAAAAATTATTGGATCCTGTCAAAATGAACTGACCCGTAGCGTCGCTCTCGTCCAACAA
>JAIVHP010000424.1 GCA_020201045.1 Flavobacteriales bacterium | reverse complement strand
CTCCTATTCCAAACCGGGTTTTTCACCCCGCTGAGGTTGATCATGAGCTCCAAATCTATTATTGGAATTAACATTTTAAAGCTCGGCGACCGGAAACCGCAGGTCGTGGCCAAATGCCTGAGCGAGGTGGTTTCCGAAGCTGAGGGCGGTAAGCTAAATCCAATGGTAAAAGAGAAGTATAATGTAAATGAGCTCGGTCGTGCACACCTCGCGCTCGAAAAGCGCAGCAGCATCGGTAAAGTAGCCGTCTTTTGGGATTAGTAACCTGTCATCCAGCTAAATTGCTTTATTTCTGATAATCAAATAAATATCAGTTCTCAAAATAGAAAAAGGAGCAGCGCATAGAGGAATTATGTTCTCTTCAAAACTCGCCCTTTTTGTCCCTTTTCGAGCATTTAGCGAAATCCCGAGCTTGTTTCGGAGCTCAGAGTTCTCTGTGCTAATTTTTGGAATTTGGTTTTAAAGGTTCACGCAGAGTGCGCAGAGAAAAAAGGACAACCAAAGCTCAGATTATGAGTTCACAGAGGGTCGCAAGCGACCAGTGAGAGCAAACATCAGCGTTTCTCTCATTGATTTCTCACAGCGTGCTTGCACGCCTCAGTGTACTCGTCAAAACACGCCCTTCTTGTCAATTTTCTCAGAGTTCTCTGTGCTAATTTTTGGGGTTTTAGTTTTTAGGACTTACTCAGATACTGGGACTCCTCTCATGCGGCAGACATCAAGCTTCAGCGCTATTTTTTTAATTATTTACGCAGATCGCTTGTGCCTCATTAAGTTATTCGCAAGGGTCTGCTTTCAGCGGTGCTTATGAGATTGCTCGTGCCTCGCTAAGTTAATTGCGTCAGTACGCTTTCAGCGGTGCTCATGAGATCGCTCGTTCCTCGCTAAGTTGTCCCGCGGTGGTTTATGATCATCTGAATCTCGAATAAGAATTGAACACAGGTTAGTAATTCGCGAGTTGTACCGGAATTTTTTTGCGGATGCTCTGCTCCAGTGAAATCATGGTGTCCGTTCGCTGAATACCCGACACAGCCTGAATTTTCTCGTTTAGTACCGTGCGCAGGTGATTGGTATTGGTGCAGATAATTTTTGCAAAAATGCTGTATCCACCGGTGGTGTAGTATGCCTCAATGATCTCGGGGATAGCTTCCAATTGCGGCACCACATCTTTATATTGAATACTTTCCTTCAGGTAAATTCCAATAAATGCCGTAAGGTCGTAACCGAGTTTGGCAGGATTAATCACCAGTTCTGTTCCAAGCACAACACTGAGTTTTTCCAGTTTTTTCATCCGAACATGGATCGTTCCGGGCGAAACCAATATTTTTTCTGCGATCTCCGTATAGGGCATTCGCGCATTTTGAAGCAGGTGCTCCATAATCTGCCTGTCGATGTTATCGATTTGGTAATCTTCGGACATATTTTTTGCGTTAAATTACGGTAAAGATAAAATATATCAATAAAAATATCATAACATTAAAAATAATATCAAAAATATAAAATATTAGCAATTAAATGCGGTTTAATTTATCTTTGGAATAAGTTAATCACTTACATACTGTGGGGTGATGAAACAGGCAGACATGCCCCCCTGTCTCGGGGGTGGAGGTAAGGGATAAATCTGGCAACGGGCTAACTACTCCTTGAAGGTTCGAATCCTTCCCCTACAGCAACATAAATTGGCGCAGAAAAAAAGCCCGGTTCACGAAAGTGACCGGGCTTTTTGCAAATGTGTTTTTGCGATTGATTCCCTATTGGGGGAAGTAATCGTATTGAATTTTGAATCCAACATTCTCGAAGATTCCTTCAGAAGTATCGCCCGATATAGCGTCTGGCGCGGTGCGTAACCATCCCTGGTCGATTTCACCTTTCGCGTAATACTCGGATGGTCCAACATCGTATCCCACCAAATAGTCTACTGTGAGTTCTGAAGTTTCGCCGGGCTCTACGTAAGACAAGAAGCACTTGTTGAGCAGGTTCTGGTTCTCAACTAAAGTTTCGCTGTATTCAATAAATGGAATATCATCGTCGCCGAATTGGAACGGGCTGCAACCTGCTAGGGTCGGTTGTGCCAGGTTGGCCAACGGCACCGTTCCTTCCCCTGCACCTTCATCGAAGTAAGTTTCGGGATAAGGCATTTGGAGAACGACTGTTTTGATTAAGAGTCCGTTGTTGGTCATAAAGCCCTGGTTGGCTTCCACCCTGACTAAATCGGGTGTTACGCCACCAGCTCCACCGGGTAATTTTTCAATCTTCAAACCGGGGTATAAGTTGTGATCGAGCTGGGCAAGGGTATTCCGGAATGGGGTAGTCTACACAGTCTACATCGAATTCAGGCCCGTTTTTCACGCCATCTATTTCGCTGCCTTCCGGTCCGCACTGTGCGCAAGGTGGGCAGGGGGTTGAGTCATCAAAGTCGCAGTCTATTCCGGCTTCATCGCCGTTCATTACCCCGTCGTTACACGTCTCGTTTGGACTGCATGTGGTAATACAGTTTCCACCGCAGTCAACTCCGGTTTCTGTTCCGTTTTGAACTCCGTCGTAGCAGGTAGGCGCGGGGCAGTCTGGGCAGGAAGTTAGCGGGTTGTCGTCGCAGTCTATTCCAGTTTCCACTACTACAATATATCCATTTGGAAAGTCTTCGTTTACTTCGATATGAATGTTTTGAATGCCATCGTTGCAAGTTGGGTCGGGACACTCGGGGCACACCAAGCCGTCGGGATCGGATAAGCTACCACAGTCTATTCCGGTCTCGTCTCCATTTTGTATGCCGTCGTCGCATGTAGGTGGGCAATCATCCGGACAGTCGCCGCCGCAGTCGATATTCACCTCGTTTCCATTTAGAATACCGTCATCGCAGTTGGGTTCGCATACCTGCTCGCATGGAAACCCGCAGTCAATATCTGTTTCCATTACCAGGCGGTACAAGGTGCCGTTTAAGTTTTGCGCCACGTAAGGTAAGCTCAGGCTATCTTCGGTAAGGTTCAAATCTCTTACCCAGTGCGCGTTTTGAATTCCATCGTCGCAAGTAGAGCAGGGCTCGCAGTTTTCGCCACCGCAGTCAATACCCAATACGTTTGGATTGTTTAGGGTAACCGGACTTTGCTCGTCCTGGTTCTGAATACCGTCGTCGCATGCCGGCGGACATTCCGGGCAATTCGGGCCTCCACAATCTACGCGCAACTCCCCCTGATTCTTAACTTCATCAAAGCAAGTTGGCTCTATCTTATTATCTTCATTTCTGCAACCTGAAAAAACCAGTGTTGCCAAAAAAAGAATTCCCAGTACTCGGAATGTTTGTACTCTCATCTATACGGTTAATTTTGGTGATGTGATTTTATTCCACCTTCAAAAAGTCCGGTAAAATAAGAATCACAATCAAGACGGTCAAAAATAATTAAAGTTGTTTAATAGCTATTACAATCAAACCGTCCTTTGCATTTGCTAATTTAGAAGAATTTGGATGGAAAAGTTGATGAAAACTCAAATGGATTGGAAATTTATTTCAGATTATGAACATTCTGAAATAGAAGAACTTACACGTGAAATCCCGCAATTACACCCCGTTGTAGCGGAGCTACTGGTACAACGCGGGTTAAAAGGGATGAACGAGGTAAAGCGTTTTTTCAATCCAATTTTGGAAGAATTGGAAACCTACGGCGCCATGAAAGATCAGGAAAAAGCGGCCGTTCGGTTAAAGAACGCCATCGACCAGCGCCAGAAAATTCTGCTCTACGGCGATTACGATGTAGATGGTACTTGCTCGGTGGCAATGACGTATCTGTTTCTAAAAGAAGTAGGTGCCGATGTTTCTTACTACATTCCAGATCGCTATAAAGAGGGTTACGGTGTGAGTGAAGCCGGGGTGGACTTTGCCATTTCAAACAAATTTGATCTGGTGATTACCCTGGATTGCGGAATTGCGGCAAACCGCACCTTAAACCGCATTCAGAGTGCTGAAATTGACGTCATTATTTGCGATCACCACCTTCCGGGAGATCAAATCCCAAAGGTTTTTGCCATTATGAATCCGCAGCAGTCAGACTGCGATTTCGACGGAAAGGAACTCTGTGGTTGTGGCGTGGCGCTTATGCTCCTAAAGTCCATTTCGGACTTGCTGCATCAAAAAGACCTTTGGAAAAATTACCTCGACTACGTCGCCGTTGCAACCTGTTGTGATATTGTACCGCTTCGAGGTATAAATCGGATTTTAGTACACAACGGTTTAAAAAAAATGAACGAGTCGCGGAGCACCGGAATTGATGCTTTGCTTATCGCCGCTGAGTACAGGCGCAACCTCAATGTAAGCGATGTGGTTTTTAAAATCGGGCCGCGCATAAATGCCGCAGGAAGGCTGAAGCACGCCGAAATGGCGGTTAATGTACTAATAGAACAGAACAGCGAAAAAGCCGTGGCGCTGGCGCTCGAGCTCGATAAGGTGAACAATCAGCGAAAAACCCTCGATAAACAGGTTACCGAAGAAGCGGCTCACCAAATGATGGAGTCGGATCCCAATCTCGAGATGAATTGCACGGTGGTGCACCATAGCGAATGGAATAAGGGGGTGATTGGAATCGTGGCTTCGCGACTGATAGAGCGGTGCTACCGCCCCACCATTGTGCTTACCGAAAAGGAGGGAATGCTAACCGGAAGCGGCAGAAGTGTGGAAGGGTTTAACCTCTTTGAAGCCATCTCTAACTGCGACGAGCATCTGGAACAATTTGGGGGGCATGCCGCCGCGGCAGGGCTCACCCTTAGGAGAGATTCGCTCGATGGTTTTATTGATGCGTTTAACAGGCAGGCCGCCAACATTTTGGGCGAATCGCCCAGCCGAAACCCGGCGCTCACTATAGATT
>JAIVHP010000202.1 GCA_020201045.1 Flavobacteriales bacterium | reverse complement strand
ATATCTCTGGCGGTTGCGCCGAATCGCATTCCCAGCTCTGATGATATGGTATCGCTCATTGCAGTTGCAAACCCCGCCATTCCGGCATAAAGCCAGATCTCATTAGCACTCACAAAATACAACGCAAAGGAGAGCGAAGGCGCCAGGCCATTGCTAAAAACCTGAACGGCGGTGCGCCGCGAAGTGGCTTTTTGAGTCTTGCTCCCGGGAAGCTTCGAAACGAGGCTACCCAAACCAAAAAAGACCAGTGCGGGAATAATTGCCCTGGGGTCGGGTGAAAACAAGAGCAGGATTCCGATAATAAATGCAGCGAGAAGTCCGTCGCGGGTAAGCCACCTGTACCGGAGTGCCAGCAGAGCAAGTAAAACGGTAATCAGGGCGTACCACATGGCGTTCTCGCCCAGGAACCTTCCCGTATCGAGCCAGTAAACCACCGCCACCGGAACCCAAATATTGTCGCGCCCGTTTTTGGTTATAAACTCCACGGCAGCCAGAAATCCGGAAATCAAAACCAACGTGCCGATCGGCAAAAAATGCCTAAGCGAAGCATCCATCATGGGTGAGAAAACCAAAACCGCTGCGCAAACCACAAAAAAGGTAAAACTTCCGGCTATGGTTTTAGGGAACTCTTCCATATCTTGTATCGGCCTGCCAAATCGCTTTCCCACAACCGTTGCCAGGCCATCGGCTAAAGCCATCACCATAAGCGGATAGAAAACCATCCTGGGTTGGTAGGGGAAAAAGGTCAATAAACAGAAAAAAACCACCGTGTAATAAAAAATGCCCCAGCTCTTTCTACCGCTCTCGTCGCGTGGGAAGAATTCCCTCGATACCAACACGAAGGTGATGGGCATTGACAGACCGACAATCCACTTCACCACTGCGATATTCGAAGACAGCAAAGGCACCAGCGCACTTATCCCAATAGCCACAACGTGAAGCGTCTTTCGGGAAAGGGTGGGCGAAATCAAACCCCGCTTCTCAAACAATCGGGTGAGAAAAATGGTAATAATAATGGAAATGAGTAGGATGATTTCAACCATGCGTATACCTTCGGTTTCAAGTATAATTCAATTTTCTGTTGGAGTTCGCAATGCGCGTAAATAAAATTGAATTTAGAAAACACCGGCAAACCGGTTCAGCCCCATGAAAGCACTTCAAATCTTTTGGAAATTCACCCGGCCCCATACCATTCTGGGCTCGGCCATCAGCATAGCGGTGCTCTATATTTTATCGGCCAACAACCTCGATTTCTCAAGCCCCTACTTCCTCCTGTCCTTTCTTGCCGCTCTCGCTACCAACGTCTTTATCACGGGCTACAATCAATTGGTAGATGTAGACTTAGACCGCATCAATAAACCCGGGTTACCGCTGGCTTCGGGAGAAATCACCAGAGACACAGCAAGAGCCATCGTGGTGCTGAGTCTGGCCATCGCCCTGGTGGCAGCCGGCACGCTCGGTTTTTACTTTTTGGGGCTAATTGGATTGATTTGTGCGGTGGGCTTTTTGTATTCGTGGAAGAAGGTATACCTTAAAAAAAACCACGGCCTGGCGGCGACGGCCATCACGCTGGTTCGCGGACTACTCGTTAATATTGGGTTCTACTTTCACTTTGCCAAAGTAGACGTAGCCCTGGATGCGGTGCCGGCAGAAATTTGGCTGCTCGCGGTTTTTGTCAGCCTTTTCAGCCTTGGCATTTCGTGGTTTAAAGATATTCCCGACCGCGATGGCGACCGGGGCCTGGCCATAAAAAGTTTGGTGCTTACCTATGGAATTTCGCGAACCTACACTGCGGGCGTGGCAACCGTTGCCACCGGATACTTTATCTGCGCAGCCCTTCCGGCGATTATCACCATGCATGGACTGAACAATGGAGTGCTGAGCATCTTGAGTTGCCTGGGCGGTTTCGCATTTTTGTTCCTGGCTGCCCGAACCAAACCCGAAAATCAAAGGGATATCAAACGCTTCTACCGGTTTTTCTGGGCGCTGTTTGTTTTTCAGTACGCCATTTTTGCCGCGGCGGCATTGTTGGGTTGAAATACAGGTTGTGGAGCGGGGCAGGGTTTCTGAAATTCTCAGCAAAAAGCGAAAACTCAGCCTTGCCATGCGGCAAAAACTGCATAAAGAATTGGGAATCCCCGCGGAGTCCTTGCTTTTATAAGGGGCATAAAAGTGTGAAGAGCGGCTTCGACCAATGGAAACAAATGCGCAAAGTGTGTTTGCGAAATTGGGGGTGAGTCCCGAGATCCGTATTCACACCGGCGCTTAATTGGAAGGCTTGCCGCAGATCAGCGTTTTGACCAGCGAGTAAACTCACGATCGTTTCGAAACTCCAACTCCGTCCGCCTGTAACGGCTCATAGATCACCCTTCCTACACTATCAATATGTGCTGCCACATCAGGGCTTAACTTTTCATTGTACCATACGATATCCACGCGAAAGGGTAGACTGCTCTCATCAAACACTGCTTGAATTCGCGCCACGGTCATGGGCTTGATGTGCGCTCCTCTTATGGCAAGATCCAGATCACTTCCGGCCCTGTTGCTACCCCTGGCGCGACTGCCAAACACAAGAGCTTTCTCCACTTCGGGAAATTGGCGTAAGTGAGCCTGAATACGCGCTAAATGTGATGCTGTAAGGGC
>JAIVHP010000201.1 GCA_020201045.1 Flavobacteriales bacterium | reverse complement strand
GTGGTTGCTCTGTCCTTCGCCCAACCAAAAGTGTGCTCCAAATTTTTCGCGTTTCGGATTTTTGGGTCCAAAAAAATTGCGGGCAAAGCGCAGGAATATGACGGGAAGAAGCTTGCTCTCTCCTGTTTTCCCCGGAAGATACACAATGTTCTTGGGCAGAAACGCCAGAACGCGCTCGCCGTCTTCGGGCAATCTTTCACTTACCGGAATCCATTCCATGGGATGAGTTTTTTGCAATATTAGGGTTTTTTAAAAACCATGCAGTGCTGCCAGGGCAGGTTTCCAATATTGCGCTCCAAAACAAAGCCCGCTGCTTGCATTTCTTTCACGGCCTGAGCTTCGGTCATCTTGTGTACTTTTTTGATAGGAACCCAATCGTCTTCCTTTCGGTATTCCACCAAATATATGCGCCCATCGGGTTTTAATGCTTTTTTTATGGATAAGATCATTTCCCGCGGATACTCAAATTCGTGGTAAACGTCTACCATCAAAACTTTGTCTAAAATGCCTGCAGTCAGCTCCACCGACTTTTCGGTTCCCTTTACCGCTTCTACATTTTCTATTCCGGTTTCGCGCTTTTTTTTCTCGATCACTTCCAGCATTTCATCTTGAATATCTACGGCGTAAACCTTCCCATCCGAAGCTATTGGCGCCATTCGGAAGGTGTGAAAACCCGAACCGGCGCCTACGTCGGCAATAACGTCACCGCTTTCAATTTTGAGATTTCGGATGAGTTTTGATACGTTTTCTTCTTCATCGCGCTCGGGCCGTTCCAGCCAATCCATGCCGTGAAACCCCATCACATAAGCGATCTCCCGGCCCATATACCATTTGCCAATTCCGTTTGGGTCACCTTTTTTGTACGTGTATATCTCTCGGGTATCTTCCCCTTCCGATTGACCGATGGCCGCAGATGCGATAATGAAAAATATGCCGAACAGGTAGATCGATTTCATGGTAAAAAAACAAGATAAGCAGAAAGGTGTTCACTTAGCATTTCCTTTATGACTATTTTTGCGCTTGCGCGAAAGGCGATAATTTAGCTTCTTCGCGTCCTATTCAAAATCTATGAAATTAAAAATATTGTTCGCTTTAGCAGCGGTAGTAGTGAGCAAGGCTGTTTTTGCACAGCCTTGTACAGATGGGTTGTCGGGAGATTTTCCCTGCGACTTGATCGATCAGGAGAGCTTTCTTCCACTTATCGACTTTCAAACAGAAAATCTAAACGACATTTGGGGGTGGACCAGTCCCGAAACCGGCAGGGAATACGCCATTCAGGGAGCCCACAATAAAACGGCCTTTATCGATATCTCCTCGCCCGCATACCCCATTTACCTCGGCTACCTTCCCACAGCTACTACGGGTAGCTTATGGCGCGACGTAAAGGTGGTAGATAATTACGCCTACATCGTTTCGGAAGCCGAGCAGCACGGAATGCAGGTGTTTGACCTTACGCGGCTCGAAAGCCTTCTGGCGAGTGAAATACCCTTAGTTTTTGACGCGGATGCGCTATACAACGGTTTTGGCAATTGCCACAACATCGTTGCCGATACAGCCAATAAATTCGTTTATGCCGTGGGTACGGGAACCTTTAGCGGTGGGCCGCACATCATCGATGTTCAAGATCCTTTGAATCCCACTTATGCCGGAAGCAATGCACAGGCGGGGTACACCCACGATGCGCAGGTTTTTACCTATACCGGGCCCGATCAGGACCACGTTGGGAAAGAGATTTGTGTGGGATTTAACGAAGATATCATCGCCGTTTACGATGCTACGGATAAAACAGATGTAAACCTTATTTCTACAGAAGATTACGATAATGTGGGCTACGTGCACCAGGGTTGGTTTACAGAAGATCAGCGCTACATGATTTCCAACGACGAGACCGACGAACTCGATTTTGGGATCAATACCCGAAGCATTCTCTGGGATATGCAAAATTTAGATAATCCACAGGTAATCGATTATGTAGACCTGGGCACGCCTTCGGTAGACCACAACCTTTACATCAAAGGCGATATGGTATACGAATCAAATTACACTACCGGACTCAGAGTGCTCGATATCCTCGAGATTGAAGATGGCCATCTGGAGCCATTTGGGTTTTACGATGTTTTCCCACAGGCCGATCTCGCCGCATTTTTTGGATCCTGGAGCAATTACCCCTATTTCGAAAGCGGGGTAATCGCAGTGAGCAATATGTACGGATCTTTTCACGCTTTGCGCCCCCGATTTTACGAGTTCGACCAACCGAAGCTTAAGGTGTGCAGCGAAGAACAGGCATCGCTCGAATTCAGCATCAACAAAAGGATGTTTGGCGATGTGTCTTATGCGGTAGAAATGGCCGACGAGGGCACGGCTGGTCTAAACCCGCAGTTACTCATGAACGAGACCGATGGTGCACCCGCTCAAAACACCATTTCTTTTTCTGGCTTAAATGCGCTGGAGCCCGGTTATTACCCCGGAGAGATGGTGGTGACGTATAGTTTGGGCACCGACCGAATTCCATTTGTGCTGATCAAAGACGATGGTGAAACCCTGGAATCGCCAGTGCTTATTGCCCCATCAAACGAAACTTTGCCCGACCAATTAGTTGATTTCAGTTTTACAGATCCCACCCCCGGTTATGCCGTGCTTCAGG
>JAIVHP010000033.1 GCA_020201045.1 Flavobacteriales bacterium | reverse complement strand
GGATTAGTCTTCGGACTACAATTTGCTGTAGCTCAAGAAGCTACACACTCACACGATCATCACACCGTTGAGAACGGGGCGCATGAGCAATGCGCCCACACTTCCATTCACGAACGGTTAATGACCGATGATCCCGTATACCGGGAAGAACAGGAGGCAAGGGAAAACTCCCTTCGCCAGCTCGTGGCCGACTACAGAGCCGGTTTAATTCCCAAATCGAATGAAATACACACCATTCCGGTGGTGGTACACGTCATTCACAAAGGCGAAGCCTATGGAACGGGAACAAACATTACCGACGAGCAGGTTTTCTCGGCCGTTAACGCGCTGAATGAAGACTTCCGAAAAATGGCCGGCACCAATGGCGATGGAGATGGAGCCGATATTGAAGTGGAGTTCTGCCTCGCTCAAAGAGATCCCGATGGGAATGCCCACGATGGGATTAACCGCGTAAACGGTTGCAGTGTTACCGACTACTGCACAGAGGGTATTACCGCCGGTAATGGACAGGGCGCGAGCGAAGTGACCATTAAGAACCTATCGCGGTGGCCGAACCAAGAATACTACAACATCTGGGTTGTTTCTGAAATTGAAAACAACAATGGCGGTGGTGGAATTCAGGGCTACGCCTATTTTCCAACAACATCGCTTGTAGATGGAACCGTAATTCTATACAATGCCATCGGTACCGTTGGTAATTTGAAGTCGTACACCAACCTAAACCGAACACTTACCCACGAACTGGGTCACGCATTTGCCCTTTTTCATACGTTTCAGGGAAGTTCTTGCTCTGAAACCAACTGCAACATGCAAGGCGATCGCGTATGCGACACCCCTCCTACTACCCTGGGCTCAAGCTGCACGAGTCCCAATTGTGGCGGAACGCAGCAAGTAGAAAATTACCTGGATTACACGAGTCAAATCTGTAAAAACATGTTTACCGAAGGCCAAAAAACCCGGATGCGGCTGGCCATTGAAAACTCCAGAAGCAATTTAATAAACTCGGATGGATGCGAACCGGTAACGGTAGTTCTGGCCGATGCGGGCATTAGCGACATATCCGCTCCCGACGGCAATGTTTGCGATTCGCAAATTCAACCGGTGGTTGAACTTACCAATTTTGGAAGCTCGCCACTGTCAACCGCTACCATTCAGTACCAAACCGGCGATGGTTGGGAAAATTACAGTTGGACGGGACTATTGGCTTCCGGACAATCTACAACCGTTACGCTACCCGCCTTTGATGGTGGATGGGGCAATAAAACCCTTGAGGTACAAACTACTCTTCCCAACGGCAACGCGGACTCTAATGCCGGAAACGATTCTTTTTCTAAAGATTACAACGCGGTACAAGACGGTTACGCGCTTACGCTAAACATCACACTCGATGCGCTAGGTGGCCAAACCACCTGGTTGATGCGTGATGAAGCCGATGAAGTTATCGCAAGTGGTGGGCCCTACGCAAATTTTCAAGCCGGAAGTGTAGAGACAGAAGTGATCTGTGTTGAAGACGGCTGCTACGACTTTGTGATGTTAGATTCGAACGGAAACGGGATTTGCTGTGCTTCCGGAAACGGTTCTTATGAACTTCTCGATGCCGATGGAAATGAACTCGCCTCAGGTGGAGAGTTTGGAGCCCAGGATCTCACCAATATTTGCCTTAGCCCAGATGGAGACGCGCCTGTGGCAGACTTCACGGCAAACACCACAACCGTTTGCGAAGGCGAAAGCATCAACTTCACGAACGAAACCACCGGTGATGTCACATCTTACGAGTGGAAATTCTTTGGCGGTACGCCATTTACGGTAAATGCCGAAAACCCGGGGGCAATTACCTACAATACATCCGGTACGTACAATGTGCGTTTGCTGGCTACAAATGAATACGGACAGAGTATCGAGTTAAAGTCAGATTTCATTACGGTAAACGAAACCGAAACCTGGTACGCCGATAGCGATGGCGATGGCTACGGAGATATGGATAATACCACTCAAGCCTGTTCGCAACCCGATGGCTATGTTTCCAACGACATGGACTGTAACGACAGCGACGAAAACGACTGGGATAGTTGCTACGATTGCAATGGCGTAATGAACGGTTCGGCATACGAAGACAATTGTGGGATGTGCGATAATAACCCCGCCAATGACTGCGAACAAGATTGCGCAGGAACATGGGGTGGAACAGCTTATGAAGATAACTGCGGCGTATGCGACGACAACCCGGCTAACGACTGCGAACAAGATTGCGCAGGAACATGGGGCGGAACAGCTTATGAAGATAACTGCGGCGTATGCGACGACAACCCCGGTAACGATTGCGAGCAAGACTGTGCCGGAACATGGGGTGGAACAGCCTATGTAGATAACTGCGGCGTGTGCGATGACAACCCGGATAACGACTGCGAACAGGACTGCGCTGGCACATGGGGTGGAACAGCCTATGAAGACAATTGCGGCGTGTGCGATGACAACCCGGCTAACGACTGCGAACAAGACTGCGCAGGAACCTGGGGTGGAACGGCCTACGTAGACGATTGTGGAGAGTGTGATGATAATCCCGACAACGACTGCGTGCCCTGCGAGAATATTGATGTTAATTTGGTTTACGCAAACGACGTAAGCTGCCACGGTGAAGCAGATGGCGCAGTATTGATAGAAGTTACCTCCGAAACTGGAAACTACAGCGTAGAATGGAATGATGGAAGTTCCGCTTTACTGCGAGAGAACTTAACGGCTGGCAACTACTCTGTAATTGTTACAGAAGACGATTGCAGCGCATCTTTACAGGTTACCATAGAAGAACCTGAAGTGCTCTCCATATTGATTGATGACATCAACAATGTGGCTTGCAATACGAGTTCTACGGGTAGCGCTACGGTGTTGGTCAACGGTGGAACCCCTCCTTACACCTACTTCCTGAACGATGTTTCTGTAGATGGTAACACCTTTGAAGGCCTGGCTGCGGGAAGTTTTGTAGTTCGCGTAGCAGACGGAAACGGCTGTGAAGCTGAAACCAATTTCGAAATTGAAGAAAACGCCTGCGAAGAACTCGAAAACACGCAGGTATCCGAAAGCATCTGCGAATCGGCAACACATGGTTTCTTCGATGTCATTACCTGCACAACGGTTGATAATGCAGAAGCATACAAATGGGAATTTACCCGTGCAAACGGCGATGTATTTGAAACGGAAACAGATCAAGCGGAGCTACTTGCGTCTAATGTTCCCGAAATCGTTCCAAACACCCTTTACGCCGTGCGTGTAAAAGCAGAAGCGGTGGGCTACACTAGCGAGTACGCCGAAAGTTGTGAGCTGCTCTTTAGCATAGAAACAACTCAATTAATCGACGAATCTTGTGGCAATTTGGAGCTCACCTTAGAAAACTATATTTCGGCAGAGCCGGTGGCAGGCGCATCTGATTACGAATTCAGATTTGAAGACGTAGAGACCGCAGAGCGATTTTATTTCTACTCGGGACAGAACACAACCTGCTTCCTCGGAGCGGTAGAAACTCTGGAACCAGAAAAGATTTACGAAGTGATGGTAAGAGCCAAATACCGCAACACCTGGTCGGGACAGGGGGATGCTTGCCTTGTAGGAATTGTCCCGGTACCGTTAACCACGGCGCTTACTTCACAGTGGTGTAATAATAGTTTGATAAATCGAGAATTTGATGAGCTTGAAGTGCAACCAATCGAAAATGCCACCGTATACCAAATCAGAATTAGCGGTGGTGATTTAGATACTGCGGTGTTGATGGAGAGTAATAGCAACGAATTTAACATCTCTGAAAGAGACGATTTAAACCCATCTATTGCATACAAAGTTCAAGCGAGAGCATTTGTGGAAGATTTTTGGACCGAATGGGGTGAAGAATGTGAAATCTCACTTCTGGAACTTCAGGAACTCAAGCTCAACATGTTGGTTTACCCCAATCCCGCTATATCTGGAAACCGGGTATCGCTCATGACGAAAGGCGACTGGAAGAATATTAGGTTAGAGCTCATCAGCCCAAGAGGTTACCAGATTAAACTGAAGCGTTCGAACTTCGAAAATATAGTGCCGCAAGAATTTATCCTTCCAAGGATGAAGCCCGGAATTTACCTGCTGCGCGTATCGCATGGTAAGCAAATGTTGGCTAAAAAGATAATTGTGAACTAGAACATTAAACAGATAGTTTAAGGGGAGAAGTCGCTGTTCGGCCTTAGGGTCGTCAGCGGCTTTGCCTTTTCCAGGACATTTATTCCAACAAATCCTTTATTTTCGATGTATGAATGAAAAAGAGAAAAGCGAGGTCGTATCCAGAATAAAGTTGGAAATTGACAAGACCAAATCCGAGATTATCGAACTGAAAGAACTCACGAAGCCTATTTCGCCAGAGAATGCGATAGGAAGAGTAAGCAGAATGGATGCGATCAATAATAAGAGCATCAATGAAAACAGACTGCGAACAGCCGAAAACAAACTCAATAAATTAAATCACTCGCTTCGTAAAAGCAGTGAACCGGGGTTCGGATCGTGTGCCCGATGCGGTGGAAATATCGCGCTCGGCAGACTAATGCTACTCCCCGAGAGCAGCTACTGCATACGTTGTGCGAAGTGATTTGCATTGCGAAAACCGGGATTTCGAGCCCGATATCATCACACCCCTTTTTACGTATTCCCCGGAAAAAATTGCAAAGAGCAGTCCGCAAAAAATGCCGTTGCGGAAATTCTACTTATAATTGTCAGCTTTGAAGAGCTGATATGATCATACCATTTACCAACGACGCTGTAAATCTTGGAATTCTGCTGGTTGTTCTCGCGCTGATTTTCAAGACGCACTCCCTACCCGCTTTCGCGAAGTTTTACAAGTACGTCCCGGCATTGCTACTGTGCTATTTTTTGCCGGCTATTTTAAACTCTGTTGGCCTTATTGACCACGCTTCGGGCGACAGGCTGTATTATATGGCATCGCGGTTTCTGCTTCCGGCCAGTTTGGTTTTGCTCTGTTTAAATATCGATTTGAGAGGCGTTTTCAGGCTTGGCCCCAAGGCGCTGATTATGTTTGCTACATCGACCGTAAGCATTATAATCGGTGCGCCAATTGCCCTGTTTATCATCGGGCAACTCGAACCGGCAGTGCTCGAAGGGGGTGGCCCTGAAGCTATATGGCGGGGTTTGGCTACCATTGCCGGTAGCTGGATTGGCGGTGGCGCAAACCAAACCGCGATGAAGGAAATTTACGGTGCCAGCGATACCCTTTTCTCTGCAATGATTGTAGTAGATGTGGTGGTAGCCAATATTTGGATGGCTTTTTTGCTCTTCGGTGCCGGTGTTTCGGATGGACTCGACAAAAAGCTCCGCGCCGACAATTCGGCTATAACAGATTTGAAACACCGGGTAGAAAAACAACAATTGGCCAACGCCCGGATTCCTTCATTTACCGATGTGATGATGATTTTGGGAATAGGCTTTGGAATGGTGGCGCTCGCCCATTTCTTTAGCGATTTAATTGCGCCAAATGTCGGAGACGCCATAGCGGCTAAACTCCAGGCAGACCCCGATTCGTGGTTACGGCTGTTCACATCGTTTGGAAGTCCTTTTTTCTGGCTTGTCGTTTTGGCCACCGTCGGGGGTGTAATCCTTTCGTTTACGCGAATGCGCAGATACGAAGACGCAGGGGCATCGAAATTCGGCAGTGCATTCCTTTATATTCTGGTAGCTACAATTGGTTTACACATGGATATCGGACAGCTCATCCGCGAGTGGGAAGTGTTTAAATACATCATATCCATAGGTTTTATATGGATAGCCATTCACATCGGTATTTTACTTTTGGTGGGCAAGCTCATCCGCGCCCCCTTTTTCTTTATCGCCGTGGGAAGCCAGGCGAATATTGGTGGAGCCGCATCGGCGCCCATTGTGGCATCGGCGTTTAGTCCGGCGCTGGCACCGGTGGGTGTTTTACTCGCTGTGCTTGGATACGCGGTGGGAACATTCGGCGCTATTGCCTGCGCCATTCTCATGCAATCGCTTACCATGTAAACTCTTTGCCGTGCAGAGGTGTTGAACTCGAAATGCTAAAAATCGCCTGGAATCAAAATTACGCGCATCCGCTTCCGGAAGGTCACCGCTTTCCGATGGAGAAATACGCGCTACTGCCCCGGCAGCTTACGTATGAGGGAACGGCCACAGGCGAAAATTTTTTCAGTCCTACTCCCGTTAGCGAAGAGCTCATTCTCGGAATTCACGATGCCAACTACCTTCAAAAACTCAAATCGTGCACGCTTACCCGAAAAGAAGAGCGAGCAACGGGTTTTCCGCTTAGCCAAGGTCTTGTACAACGCGAGCTCGAAATAACCGGCGGAACGGTGCAGGCGGTTGACTTTGCGTTGGAGAACGGTATTGCAGCAAATATTGCCGGTGGAACCCACCACGCTTACCGCGACCGAGGCGAAGGATTTTGCCTGCTAAATGATATAGCCATTGGCTCGCATTACGCCCTGCAAAAATCGGAAATCAAACAGATACTGGTGGTAGACCTCGACGTTCATCAGGGCAATGGAACGGCAAAAATTTTTGAAGGAGACAACCGGGTGTTTACATTCAGCATGCACGGGGCCAAGAACTATCCCCTTCACAAAGAAAAATCTGATCTGGATATTGGCCTTCCCGATAAAACGGAAGACCTGGCTTACTTGAAGGTACTTCGCGAGCACTTACCCGATTTACTCGACAGGGTAAAGCCCGATTTGGTCTTTTTTCTTTCGGGTGTAGACGTTTTAGAAACCGATAAGCTTGGCCGGCTGGCACTCACCATCGATGGGTGCAAACAAAGAGATGCCTTCTTTTTTCGCGAATTGCGCCACCGCGATCTGCCTGTGGTTTTCAATATGGGTGGCGGTTACTCGAAGAAAATTTCAGATATCGTAGAAGCGCACGCCAATACATTTCGCGTGGCACAAGACGTTTACTTTACCTATTGAAGATTTGGCGCGCTTCCTTCCGGAGATACTGCAGCGCAATTTGGCTGGGCAATCGCTCTATTTTTGACGCTGTTTGGAAGAGTTTTCGGCTGTAATCGAGACCCGTACTGTTTTTCGGCATAGACTCGCCCGTGGCAGAGATAAGCCGAATCATTTCTTCTTTGGCGTTTTTTATCAGCTCCCAAGCGCCTTCCGAAACGTAAAGCTGCTGCGATAAATTGTGGTCAAACTCTTCGCGAATGGCTTTAGACATCTCGGTTTGCAACATCTTGGCGTCCATTCCATTTTGGTGAAGCCGCATCACTAGTCTATCTGGCGCAATTCGCTCCAAATAGAGTACAAATCGCTCGGCAGCCTGAAGTTGAAGCTGTGCAAGAGCAGTGTCTTTAATGGGCTTTGCAGTTACAGCCGAAGCCTTATTTGAATACTTCTGGTTCTCCAGCATAAGCTGGTCGCGCGATTTAATAAATCGAAAAGATTCGTGTACCAGATATATCAAGGTAAATGCGATAATTAGATACGGTAAGATTCTAATGGTAAATTCGATGATATCCTGCATGTTTTCTGAGTACTTGATTTACGAAATAAAGCGAATAATGTTTTACGAGTTGGGGTAGATTAAATATTTCATCCGAATCGTTTTAAAAGCGGCTATCTCCTCTTTCCACGATTCGCGTATTTCGCTTTGCGACTTACCGGCTATAACGGCTTTGCGAAGTTCGGAATTGCCCGCCAGTCGATCGAAATATCCGTTTTTATTAAAAAAAGACGCTTTGTTTTCACTTTCCGTATACATTCTGAGGAGCCAGTTTAACTGAAGTTTTGCCGGTGGATCAGAAAGATTAACCGAGTCGCGCAAATCGTAACCGGTGCATTTCACCCCTTTGTGTTTTGGGCTTACAGATGCCCCCGGCTTTGATTCCGGAACAAAAGAAAAAGTTCCCGAAGTGTTTCCGGGTTCCCCTATTACCGAAAATGGAAAGTTGGTTCCCCGGCCCACGCTCACATTGGTTCCTTCAAAAAAGCAAAGGCTTGGATAGAGGTAAATCGATTTCATATCGGGTAAATTTGGCGACGGGGCTATGGGAAGCGTATAAGTGGAAGAGTGGGTGTAATTGTCGATCTCAAAAACCTGCAAATCGCATTTCACACTATTTGCGAGCCAGCCTTCGCCGTTTATCATTTGCGCGTACTCGCCGATGGTCATTCCGTAAACTACGGGAACGGGATGCATTCCCACGAAAGACATTTCAGATTCCCGCATTACCGGCCCGTCGATGTAGTGGCCGTTGGGATTTGGACGGTCTAAAACCACAAGGGGAATTCGCTCTTCAGCAGCTGCTTCCATGGCGTAGTGAAGGGTAGACAGGTACGTGTAAAATCGCGCGCCGACGTCCTGAATGTCAAAAACAATCCGGTCTACACCTTCCAGTGCTTCAGGCGATGGTTTTTTATTTTTTCCGTAAAGCGACACCACTTTAATTCCCGTAGCCTTGTCGCGTTCGTCTTTTACGGTTTCCCCGTCGGGCACATCGCCTCTAAAGCCGTGCTCCGGAGCAAATACCCTGATTACATCTACTCCGCGGCTTATCAGCGTATCAACCAAATGTGTTTCACCGATTACGCCGGTGTGATTTGACACCACGGCCACCGGACAAACAAGTGGTTAGCACCAATGCTATTTTTTTACTTTTACCCGCCATACTGAAAACAGTTTATTTTCATTGAATACTTCATTTTTCATAGCCAAACGGTTAATTCGTTCAGAAAGTACAGAGAAAGAACTTTCGAAGCCCATCGTGCGCATTGCCACCATTGGGATTGCACTCGGTGTGGTTGTGATGATACTGGCTGTGAGCATTGTTACGGGTTTTCAGGGGGAGATCAGGGAAAAGGTAATTGGGTTTGGATCGCATATACAAATTACAAATTTCGGAAACGACACGCGCTACCAAAAACCGAAGTTAGAAATAAACCAAGATTTTTATCCGTCTATCGATACCGTTTCGGGGGTAAAGAGCATAAATATTTTTGCACTGAAGGAAGGCGTAATAGAAACGCCCGAAAATATTCAGGGGGTTATTGCCAAAGGGGTGGCAAACGACTACGACTGGGATTTTCTGAATTCCAAGATGGTTCAGGGAAATATACTCACATTCAGCGACAGCTCCGTTTCCAAAGAACTTCTGATTTCGAAATTTCTCGCCGGAAGGCTGCAACTGAAATTGGGCGATAAGTTTCCCATTTATTTCCAAAACGCGCGGAGCTCCATGAGCCAGAGAAATTTTACCGTAGCGGGGATATACGACACCGGATTAAAAGAGCTCGACGAAGAATTTGTGTTTATCGATATCAGGCAAATTAAGCGCTTAAATCAATGGGGAATCAACGCCAATTTAATTTTTGAAGGCTGTGAAAATAATCGCGTTAAGCTTTCGGCTTTAGCCAGTGGCGGAGACGGCTCAATTAGATTAAAGTGGAATAGGGATTCCCTTCGCGGAGAAGGGCCCCACGAATTTTGCCTCACCGGCTCAGATACCATATACGCCGTTGCCAACGATAGAAGTTCTACTATTCCCGATACCGCCTTCTTTGTTTTTACAGCCCCAGTTGTGGATGGCTCATGCCAATGTCCTCACGACTATGCGATATCAAACTCAGGCGGCTCTGCCAAATATTACACCGGCGGCTTTGAAGTGCAGCTCGATAGCTTCGATGATCTCGATAAAATGGATCAAATTATTTACGAGCACCTCAACTACAATTTGCGAACAACGACTATACGGCAACACCTTCCCGAAATATTCAACTGGCTCGAGATGCTCGACTTAAATACCGCTATCATCATCGGTTTGATGATTCTTATCTCGATTATGAATATGACTTCGGCCCTGCTAATTATGATCATGGAACGAACACAAATGATAGGTCTTCTCAAAGCCATGGGAGCGGGATCGTGGTTTATCCAGAAAACCTTTTTAATTCAGGCGGCTTACATCATCTCTATCGGGCTGGTAGCCGGAAATATTATAGGCATTGGACTGGGATTGCTTCAACAAAAATTCAGCCTGATAAAGCTCGATCCGGATAACTATTACGTTTCTGAAGTTCCGGTATTGCTCGATGGTTCTACCATTCTGATCATAAATTTGGTGACCCTTGTAATTTGTCTTGCCGCGATGATTTTACCTTCCCTGGCAGTTACTCAAATCCGTCCTACAAAGGCTATTCGCTTCGATTAATTCGCCTAACTTTGCACAAAATTTTTAAAATGGCTTACCGAAAGGCGTACAATAATATTCTGGAAACCATTGGAGATACTCCACTGATTAGAATGAATAAAATATGCAAAAACATTGAAGCTCAGGTTTTTGCAAAAGTAGAATACTTTAATCCCGGGCACAGTACCAAAGACCGAATGGCTCTTCAGATGATAGAAGACGCGGAAAAGGAAGGGACGTTAAAGCCGGGCGGAACAGTGATAGAATGCACTTCGGGAAATACCGGAATGGGGCTGGCGCTCGCCTGTATCGTGAAGGGGTACAAGCTAATTTGCACCCTTAGCGATAAGCAGAGCAAGGAAAAAATGGATATACTCCGCGCCATGGGTGCAGAAGTGATTGTTTGCCCGACAAATGTTGCTCCAGACCACCCGGATTCGTATTACTCCGTTGCAGAGCGATTAAACAAAGAAATTCCAAATTCATTTTACCCCTTTCAGTACGACAACCTGGGAAACAGGAAGGCGCATTACCTCGGCACCGGCCCGGAGATTTGGGAACAAACCGAAGGTAAAATCACCCACTTTGTAGTTGGTGTGGGAACGGGTGGAACCATATCTGGGGTGGCAAAATACCTGAAAGAGAAAAATCCGGATATTAAAATCTGGGGGGCAGACAGTTATGGTTCTGTTTTCAAGAAATATCACGAAACCGGCGAATTCGACGAAAATGAAATTTACCCCTATATCACGGAGGGTATCGGCGAAGATATTCTCCCGAAGAATGTAGACTTCGATTTGATTGACCACTTCGAAAAAGTAACGGATAAAGACGGAGCGGTTTACGCCCGCGAACTGGCGCGCAAAGAAGGTCTTTTTCTCGGATACAGTTGCGGGTCTGCTTACGCCGTGGTTGAACAAATGAAAGACCAGCTTACTAAAGACGACGTTGTTGTGGTTCTCTTTCACGACCACGGATCGCGCTATGTGGGTAAAGTTTACAACGACGACTGGATGAGAGACCGCGGATTTTTAAACGATCGCAATAAAACGGCGCTCGACCTGGTGAATAAGCACGGTGAAAAGCCGTTGATCACAATTGGCTCAGAAGAGCCGTTGCTCACTGCCATCAACAAGATGAAAAAATATGAAATCTCTCAAATTCCGGTTGTTCAAGACGGGGCATTCGTGGGGTCGGTAGACGAGCATCGCATTTTTGATTTAATAGTAGACAAGGGCGGCATCGATCAGAAATCGGTAAAGGACGTGATGGCAGCTCCATTTCCCGTTGTAGACAGCGACGAAGATTTGAAAAACGTAATGAAGCTGGTAGATAAAAATGTTTCGGCAGTGCTGGTGAAAATAGACGAGCACCACCACCATATCATTACACGCCACGACTTAATTTCTTCACTACACTAATTTAGATGTGCCCAGGGTAAAGGATCAGCTCGGAAACGTTTATCAATTCAGCTCTCCGCCACGGAGAATAGTGTCTTTGGTTCCATCGCTCACAGAGCTTCTCGTAGATCTCGGTCTCGAAGAAAAACTGGTTGGACTGACCAAATTTTGCGTGCACCCAAATGGACTCAGGGATCGAAAAACCGTAATTGGCGGAACAAAAAATGTTCGCACCGAAGAGGTGCGTAAGCTCCAACCCGATTTTATTCTCGCGAGCAAAGAAGAAAATACCCGTCGATGTGTTGAAGAACTGCGAAAAGATATTCCCGTTTACGTAAGCGATATATCGAATCTGGACGACCTAAAAGTTGCAGTAACCGATCTGGGAAAAATTTTCCAGGTTGGGGCTGCTGCTGAAAAACGCATCATCGAAATAGATGAGCTATCCAACTCCTTAAAAGCGAAAGTGGGCAAAAAGCAAAGTTGCCTCTACCTGATTTGGAAAGACCCTTACATGGCAGCCGGTACGGACACCTTTATCAGTGAGATGCTCGAATTAACAGGTTGCGAAAATGCCCTGAAGCAACTGGGTGAAGAAGGAGAGCGTTATCCACGGTTAACGGTAGAGCTAATGAATAAACTGGCTCCCGATCACATTTTCCTCAGCTCAGAGCCCTTTCCGTTTAAAGAAAAACACGCTAAAGACCTGTCTGCAAAAACGGCTGCGAAATTGCGAATTGTAGATGGCGAAGCTTTTTCGTGGTATGGCACAGGAGTTCTCAGGCAAGGAGAATATTTGCAAGCTTTCGCGCAAGATGTCAGTTCTATGCACCGTTAGTGTAAATGGTTTCGATTCGCCGATGTAAAAGTTTAGCTTTACGGAACCAAATGCCCCATGAAAAAACTGTGGTTTAATGTCCTACTGATTGTCCTGATGATGGGATATTTCGGATTTGCGCACGCCCAAAAAGTGGGTTTGGTGCTCAGCGGTGGCGGAGCGGCTGGCATGGCGCACATCGGAGTTATTAAAGCGTTGGAAGAAAACGAAATACCTATAGATTACATCACTGGAACCTCAATGGGTGCCTTGATTGGTGGCTTGTATGCATCGGGCTATTCGATTGAGGAAATTACCGCTTTTTTTGAAAGTGAAGATTTCCTTACCGGAGTAAGGGGAAACCTTCCCGAAAAGGATGTGTACTATTTCACGACAGATCCCGAAGACGGCTCTTTAATCAGCCTCAAAATTTCGCCACAGCAAATTCTCGAAAAATCAATCCCCGCCAATATCGTAGCACCCGACTTGATGGAGTACATGCTTTTTGATATTCTGGAACCCGCTTCAGCGAAGGCAAATTATAAATTCGACAGTTTAATGATCCCCTTTCGGTGCGTGGCTGCAGATATTGTGGAAAAGCGGGAAGTGGTATTCGACAGCGGAAATTTGGCAACGGCTTTACGCGCATCCAGCACCTACCCATTTTATTACAAGCCGCTTATTATAGACAGCACCATGCTCTTTGACGGTGGCCTGTACAATAACTTCCCCGCAGACATCATGTATAACGAGTTTCTTCCCGATGTGATCATTGGAAGTAACGTTGCTGGAAGCATTGAACCGCCGATGGAAGACGACCTTATTTCGCAAATTCGGAATATGATTATGCGGCAGAGTAACTTCAGTATTCCCTGCGAGTACAGCGTTATAATCGAGCCCAAATCAGATGCTGGCGTTTTCGACTTTTCAAATATTCAGCAGGAAATTGACTCGGGATATGCCGCAACTATGAATGACATAGAAAGCATTAAAGAGAATCTGGAAGGAACCCAGAGAACCCGAAGCGAACTCGACAGCCTTAGAAGTGAGTTCAGAAGTAATTTTAGCCATAAAAACATCGGTACGATCACCGTAGAGGGAAACCTCTCTGAAAAACAAAAAGCCTATGTTCAGTCTACCCTTGGGCCTCTGAAGAATGACTCTTCGGTATATACGTTCGACGAGTTTAAGCCCCAATTTCTGAGGTTGGTTCAAGATCAGAAAATAAAATACATCCAGCCGCTGGGCAAACTCAACCCAGCTACAGGGAAATTTGACTTGAGCCTGAATGTGCGAAGAGAGAAAGATCTGGAACTGTCGTTCGGGGGAAATATTTCTTCGCGCCCCATAAATATTGGTTTTGTTGGTCTGGACTACAATATTTTTGGACGAACATCGACCCGCCTCACCGGAAATTTTTATTTCGGGAAATTTTACGGTTCGGTGATGGGGCGAGCCGAAATTGATTTCGGGGGCAAAAAGAGATTTAGCCTCTCTCCCCATTTCATTCGAAACAGGCGCGACTACTTCAGAAGTTTCGCGACGTTTTTTGAGCCCTCGCAGCCTTCATTTATCGTGAAAAACGAAACATTTGGTGGTGTAACGTATAAGGCATCTGCTGGAAATAACGCCATTTTTAAGGCCGACATAAAATTTGGTGAAACTTCTGATAACTATTACCAATCTGAAGATTTTACTGTAGAAGATACCGCCGATGTAACCAAGTTTACGTCCTGGGGTGTCAGTGCAGGGATCGATCTCAATACGTTAAATCGTCAGGAATACGCCAGCTATGGTGCAAGGTTGCAAATTTCGATGCGCGGGATAGTGGGCCGTGAGAACACCGAGTTTGGCACAACAAACCCCGAAAACGGCGCCGAACACGAAGCCGATCACGCTTGGGTGGAAGCAAAATTACACTACCAGCACTACTTGTTGCACATAGGAAGGTTTTCGCTCGGAGTTGATGTAGAAGGCCTGTACTCAACCAAGCCGTTTTTTGAAAATTACACCGCATCCCTTATTTCATCGCCGGCATACGAACCGATTCCGGAGAGCAAAACAATATTTTTGGAAGATTACCGCACCGTGCAGTACGCCGGTTTCGGATTGCGCAATGTATTTGAAATAAAAAAGAACCTTAGAGGGATACCTCTACCTTCCGGGTCAGGCCATTGTGCGCGACGAAGAAAACAACGCCGCTTTCTCTGAACCCTTTGTTAAGCAGTTCTACATCGGGGCGGCAGCGCTTGTTTGGCACAGTCCGCTCGGACCGGTAAGTCTAAATCTCAACTACTACGACAACCGCGAAGAATCCTGGAGTTTCTTTTTCAACTTCGGTTACACCATCTTCAACAAGGGCATATACGAGCTTTAATCGTTTCCGCGGGAATTACGCCACATATCTCCCTGAATAGCGAACAGATTTTGAATTAAGCCTGACGTGTCTGTTTAGAGCTCAACCTACAGCAAGCTGATATTCTAAGCCTGAGCTACAGGTCCGCTGAAGCCCATTGGTATACCACCTTCGGGCGGCTTGGAGTCAGATATTTTGCCGTGTGCAGCTTCGTACTTAGTGATATTGTCCTGCAATGCGCGAAGCAAGCGTTTAGCGTGCTGTGGGGTGAGCAAAACACGCGACTTAACCTTTGCCTTGGGCATACCCGGCATAATGCGAACAAAATCTAAAACAAACTCCGCATTGGAATGCGTAATGATCGCCAGGTTTGAATAAATGCCATCAGCAACTTCTTCGCTGAGTTCGATATTTATTTGATTCTGCTTTTTATCTTTTTCTTGTTCTGCCATGGTCATAAAAAAGCCCCGCTTTTACACGGGGCTCTATTTTTTGTGATTAATTATTTACTTCTACTTCTTCTTCGGCTGGCTCTTGCTTGTCGGCGGTGAGCCTTTCGTATTCTTCTTTTGAACCGACAATCATTTTGTCGAATTCTCTCAGTCCGGTACCTGCCGGAATGAGGTGTCCTACGATTACGTTTTCTTTCAACCCGAGCAGGTCGTCGCGTTTACCGCTAACGGCCGCTTCGTTTAGAACCTTCGTAGTTTCCTGGAAGGAAGCTGCCGAAATAAAGGATTTTGTTCGAAGCGATGCTCTGGTAATACCTTGAAGCAATGGCTTGGATGTAGCTGGAATTGCTTCTCTTGCAGTAACCAGGTTCATATCCTTTCTGCGCAGTTGAGAATTCTCATCTCTTAGCTTTCTGGCCGTAATAATCTGACCTGCTTTAAGATTTTTAGAGTCTCCCGGATCTTCCACGACTTTCATTCCGTAAATCATATCGTTCTCTTCCATGAAATCGATTTTCTCTACGTTTTGCTTTTCGAGGAAACGGGTATCGCCCTGATCTTCTATCTCTACTTTACGCATCATCTGGCGAACGATAATCTCAAAGTGCTTATCGTTAATTTTCACACCCTGAAGACGATAAACTTCCTGAACCTCGTTTACCAGGTATTCCTGAACTTTGGTGGGTCCTTCAATCGAAAGAATATCGCTCGGCGTAATTGCACCATCTGAAAGCGATTGGCCGGCTCGTACAAAGTCGTTCTCCTGAACGAGAATGTGTTTCGAGAGTGAAACCAGATACTTTTTGGTTTCGCCTGTTTTGCTCTCCACGATAATTTCGCGGTTACCCCGCTTGATTTTACCGTAAGAAACAATTCCGTCAATTTCACTTACTACAGCAGGATTTGAAGGGTTTCGCGCTTCAAATAGCTCGGTAATTCGCGGCAGACCCCCTGTGATGTCACCAGACTTACCGGCTACACGTGGAATCTTGGCGAGAACGTTTCCGGGCTCTACCTTATCGCCTTCCGAAACACTCACGTGAGCGCCAACAGGAAGGTTATATGATTTGACAACTTCTTTGCCTTTGGCATCGAGAATGTGGATGGTTGGGTTTTTCTTTTTGTCCCTACGTTCGGTAATCACTTTCTCGCGGTAACCGGTTTGCTCATCCACTTCTTCGCGGTAAGTAACACCATCTTCGAAGTTCTCGAATTTGATTTTACCACCATCTTCGGTGATGATAACAGCGTTGTAAGGGTCCCATCTACAAATAGCGTCGCCTTTCTTGAGTTTCGCACCTTTCTTAACGAACAATTCGGAACCGTAAGGAATATTGTTTGTAGCAATAACAACACCTGTTTTTGGGTCGGTCAGGCTCAATTCTCCCGAACGGCCAACAACTATCGTCTTTTTATTACCGTCGGCATCTTTTTGCTCAACTGTTCTCAACTCTTCCATTTCGAGTACACCGTCTGCCTTTGCCCTGATCTCTGATTCATCGGCAATGTTAGATGCAGTACCCCCAACGTGGAAAGTTCTCAATGTAAGCTGTGTTCCCGGCTCACCAATCGATTGTGCAGCAATTACACCAACAGACTCTCCTGTCTCCACCATTCTTCCAGTGGCCAGATTACGTCCGTAGCATTTGGCACAAACACCTCGTTTTTCTTCACATGTGAGAACCGATCTGATTTCTACTTCATCGATTCCCGCTTCTGTGATAGCCGTGGCGATATCTTCGGTGATTTCGTCACCATCAGAAACCAATAGCTCTTCCGTTTCAGGGTGGAAAACATCGTGAACGGAAGTACGACCCAAAATTCGTTCGTAAAGCGTTTCTACGATTTCTTCGTTTTTCTTAAGCGGTGTGGCCATTAGTCCGCGAAGTGTTCCACAGTCTTCAGACCGGATAACAACATCTTGCGAAACATCGACAAGCCTTCTGGTAAGGTAACCGGCATCGGCCGTTTTCAGGGCTGTATCGGCAAGACCTTTACGCGCACCGTGAGTAGATATAAAGTACTCCAGGATAGAAAGTCCTTCCTTAAAGTTCGATAGGATGGGGTTTTCGATAATGTCCTGTCCACCTGTGGCGCCAGATTTCTGTGGCTTGGCCATCAGACCTCGCATTCCAGAGAGCTGGCGAATTTGTTCTTTCGAACCCCTTGCACCAGAGTCAAACATCATGTAAATCGAGTTAAAGCCCTGTCGGTCGTTCTTCAACCTGTCCATCAGGATGTTTGTCAACTTCGAGTTGGTATGCGTCCAAATATCAATAATTTGATTGTACCGCTCGTTGTTGGTGATCAGACCCATTCCGTAGTTGTCCAGAACTCCCTTCACTTCCTCTACGGCTTTTTGAACGAGAACTTCTTTCTCTGGCGGAATAATTACATCGTTTAGGTTAAACGAAAGACCACCTTTGAAGGCCATGTAGTAACCGAGTTCCTTAATATCGTCGAGGAACTGAGCCGCTCTTGCCATACCCACTTTCTTGATCACTTCTCCAATAATATCTCGAAGTGCTTTTTTAGTGAGCAGTTGATTAATAAATCCAACTTTCTTCGGAACGCGGCTGTTGAAAAGTACCCTTCCTGCGGTTGTCTCTATAATCTCCTTATTTCCCTCGTGATCTTCGTATCTGAATTTGATGTGGGCGTGAAGCGCAAGCTTGCCTTCGTTGTAGGCAATTTCAACTTCTTCGTGGCTGTAAAATGTTTTTCCTTCACCCACAATAGTGAGTTCATCATCGCTTTTTCTTCCCTTTGTAATGTAGTACAGACCGAGAACCATATCCTGAGAAGGAACGGCAATAGGTGCACCATTCGCAGGGTTGAGAATATTGTGCGATGCGAGCATCAACAATTGAGCTTCCAGAATAGCAGCGTGGCCCAGGGGCAAATGCACTGCCATTTGGTCACCGTCAAAGTCAGCGTTAAATGCGGTACAAGCCAATGGGTGTAATCGGATGGCTTTTCCCTCGATAAGTTTGGGCTGGAATGCCTGGATTCCAAGTCGGTGAAGCGTAGGAGCCCTGTTTAAGAGAACGGGGTGACCTTTGAGTACACTTTCCAAAATATCCCAAACAACCGGCTCTTTGCGGTCGACAATTTTCTTGGCTGATTTTACCGTTTTTACAATACCTCTTTCAATCATCTTGCGAATGATGAATGGCTTGTAAAGCTCAGCGGCCATATCTTTTGGCAAACCGCACTCGTGTAATTTCAGGTCTGGACCTACAACAATTACAGAACGCGCTGAGTAATCGACACGTTTTCCGAGAAGGTTCTGACGGAATCTTCCCTGCTTACCTTTCAAGCTGTCTGAAAGTGATTTTAGCGGCCTGTTTGATTCTGTTTTTACCGCACTCGACTTACGCGAGTTGTCGAAAAGAGAATCTACAGATTCCTGAAGCATACGTTTCTCGTTTCGGAGAATAACTTCGGGAGCTTTAATCTCAATCAGGCGCTTCAATCGATTGTTTCGAATAATCACCCTTCTGTAAAGGTCATTCAAATCTGATGTAGCGAAACGACCGCCGTCCAGTGGAACCAAAGGTCTGAGTTCGGGTGGTATAACCGGAACAACTTTTACGATCATCCATTCCGGACGGTTTACAATTCTGGAGTTTGCATCTCTGAAAGCTTCAACAACCTGAAGTCGCTTTAGGGCTTCATTCTTTCGTTGCTGAGACGTTTCGGTATTGGCTTTGTGACGCAAATCGTATGAAAGCTCATCGAGATTGGTGGTTTGCAGCAAGTCGTAAAGCGCATCGGCACCCATTTTTGCTACAAATTTCTCCGGATCGTTGTCATCCAAATACTGGTTCTCCTTCGGAAGGGCATCGATAATATCGAGGTACTCTTCTTCGGTGATATAGTCCATGCGCTCCAGCTTTTCGCCTTCGGCATTTACCGCAGTTCCGGGATTAATTACCACGTATCGCTCGTAGTAAATAATCTGGTCCAACTTTTTAGTTGGAAGACCGAGAAGGTATCCAATTTTGTTTGGAAGCGATTTAAAGTACCAGATATGTGCAACGGGAACGACGAGTGAGATGTGACCCATTCGCTCTCTACGTACCTTTTTCTCGGTTACTTCTACACCACAACGGTCGCAAACAATACCCTTGTATCTGATTCTCTTGTACTTCCCGCAGTGACATTCATAGTCTTTCACCGGACCGAAGATGCGCTCGCAAAAGAGTCCATCGCGCTCTGGCTTGTATGTGCGGTAGTTAATCGTTTCGGGTTTCAAAACTTCACCAAAACTGCGCTCGAGGATTTGCTCCGGAGACGCAAGACTGATGGTTATACTGTTGAAATTTGCGTTAATCTTATTTTCTTTCGTTAAGGCCATTTAGGTTGTCCTTTGGTAAATTAATAGTCTAAAAGCGCTCGCCATTAGTCGAGCGATACATTAAGTCCCAGGCCACTCAATTCGTGGAGTAGTACATTAAAGGATTCCGGAATTCCCGGTTCGGGAAGGTTTTCACCTTTCACAATTGCCTCGTAAGCTTTTGCCCGTCCTAAAACATCATCAGACTTAACTGTCAATACTTCGCGAAGGATATTTGATGCACCGAATGCCTCGAGTGCCCAAACCTCCATTTCACCAAATCGCTGACCACCAAATTGTGCTTTACCACCGAGCGGCTGCTGGGTGATGAGCGAGTATGGCCCAATTGATCTGGCGTGCATTTTATCGTCTACCATGTGTGCGAGTTTAAGCATGTAAATCACACCCACCGTAGCCGGTTGGTCAAATTCTTCACCGGTTCCTCGTAAATCTGTCCGAGGTTCATCCTAGAAGGTACACCCAGTGGGTTAAGTACGATATCTACCGGCGTTCCATCGTCCAGGTAGGGCATGTCTTCCTTACGAACAATATTGGCAACGATACCTTTGTTACCGTGACGACCCGCCATTTTATCACCCACCTTGAGTTTTCTCTTTTTGGCGAGGTAAATTTTAGCGAGTTTCAGGATACCACGTGGCAGCTCATCTCCAATTGTAATCTGGAATTTTTGCCGCTTGTGGTTTCCAGCTAAATCGTTGTACTTGATATTGTAGTTGTGGATCAACTTTTTGATCAGCTCGTTAATGTGCTTGTCAGTTGTCCATCTGCTTGGGTTTACAATGCTGTAATCAATAGCCGCGAGCGCTTTTTGGGTAAACTTCACCCCTTTCTTAATTTGCTCTTCTTTGAAGTTATTGAAAACACCCTGAGAAGTTTTTCCGGTAACCAGTTTTGCTAATTTTTCAATCAGCTTTGATTTCAATTCCGATGAATCCTTGTCAAACTGCTTGTCTAACTCCTCTACAATCGGCTTTTCGGCCGATTTGGTTTTAGACGTTTTTACCGCTTTAGAGAATAGCTTCTTGTCAATAACAACACCTTTTAGCGAAGGCGATGCTTTGAGTGATGCATCTTTTACATCACCTGCTTTATCTCCAAATATCGCTCGAAGAAGTTTTTCTTCCGGAGAGGGGTCGGTTTCCCCTTTCGGTGTGATTTTACCGATAAGGATATCGCCTTCTTTAATCTCCGCACCGATTCTAATCATTCCGTTCTCGTCGAGATCCTTCGTAGCATCTTCACTTACGTTTGGAATGTCGGGGGTTAATTCTTCTTGTCCGCGTTTTGTATCTCTTACTTCCAGCACGTACTCATCGATGTGAATCGAAGTAAAAATATCTTCTCTCACCACTTCTTCCGAAATAACGATGGCATCCTCGAAGTTGTAACCTTTCCAGGGCATAAATGCCACCTTCAGGTTTCGACCGATGGCCAACTCTCCTTTTTGTGTGGAGTAGCCTTCGCTGAGCACCTGTCCTTTGGTAACCTTATCGCCCTTAGAAACGATTGGTCTAAGGTTCATACTCGTGCCCTGATTCGTTTTTTGAAACTTCACCAGAGAATACTCTTTAGAGTCGCCGTCAAAACTTACCAATTGTTCTTCTTCAGAACGCTTGTAGTTTATTACAATCTTCTTGGCATCTACGTATTCTACAACTCCTTCTCCTTCGGCAGTAACAAGAACTCGAGAGTCCCTCGCTACCAATGGTTCCAAACCAGTACCTACGATGGGTGCTTCCGGCTGAAGCAGTGGTACCGCCTGACGCATCATGTTAGATCCCATAAGTGCTCTGTTGGCATCATCGTGCTCGAGGAAAGGAATCAAAGAAGCTGCAATCGAAGCTATCTGGTTCGGCGCAACATCGATCAGGTCGATTTGTCCCGGGTCAACTACCGGGAAGTCTCCTTCTTTTCTGGCTTTTACCGTTTCCGTTTCGAAATCACCTTTATCGCTCACCTTGGCATTCGCCTGGGCGATCATTTTTTGGTCTTCTTCTTCGGCGCTGAGGAAAATAGGTTGTTGCTTCAGGTTTACGTTACCCGAAGTAACCTCGCGGTATGGAGTTTCGATAAACCCTAACCGGTTAATTTTAGCAAAAACGCAAAGCGACGAAATAAGTCCGATGTTTGGACCTTCCGGCGTTTCTATTGTACAAAGTCGTCCGTAGTGTGTGTAGTGAACGTCACGTACTTCAAAACCAGCGCGCTCTCTCGACAGACCGCCGGGTCCGAGTGCAGACATTCTACGTTTGTGCGTTACCTCGGCAAGTGGATTCGTTTGATCCATGAACTGCGACAACTGATTCGTTCCGAAGAATGAGTTGATCACAGACGAAAGTGTTTTGGCATTGATAAGATCGGTAGGGGTAAATACTTCGTTATCGCGAACATTCATTCTCTCGCGAATGGTTCGCGCCATACGCGCAAGCCCCACACCAAATTGATTGTGCAATTGCTCGCCTACAGTTCTTACCCTTCTATTGCTCAAGTGGTCAATATCATCGACATCTGTATTGGAGTTTACCAAGTCAATAAGGTACTTGATAATCATGATGATGTCTTCCCGCGTTAGCGTTCTTTCTTCGTATCCCGTTTCGAGACCGAGTTTTTTATTGATCCTAAAACGTCCTACTTCACCAAGGTCATACCTGGTTTCAGAGAAGAACAATTTATCGATTACTCCGCGCGCCGTATCCATATCTGGTGGCTCTGCGTTTCTCAACTGGCGGTAGATGTGTTCTACGGCTTCCTTCTCTGAGTTAGAAGTATCTTTCTGGAGCGTGTTATAAATAATAGAGAAGTCGGCGGTATTCGTATCTTCTTTGTGAAGGATAATTGTTTTCGCACCGGAGTCCAATATTTGAGCGATGTGCTCTTCTTCAATAATGGTCTCTCTATCGATGATTACTTCGTTTCGTTCAATCGAAACAACCTCACCGGTATCTTCATCTACAAAATCTTCGATCCAGGTTTTGAGAACCCTTGCGGCGAGTTTACGCCCCAAAAGTTTCTTCGCTCCTGTCTTTGTCACCTTCACCTCGTCGGCAAGGTCGAATATTTCGAGAATATCTTTATCGCTTTGGTAACCGATTGCTCTGAGCAGTGTAGTTACTGGCAATTTTTTCTTTCGGTCGATGTAAGCGTACATCACGGCGTTAATATCCGTTGCAAACTCAATCCACGAACCTTTAAAAGGGATTACCCGTGCGGAGTAAAGCTTCGTTCCGTTGGCGTGTCGGCTTTGGCCGAAGAATACGCCTGGCGATCTGTGGAGCTGCGAAACGATAACGCGCTCAGCTCCGTTAACCACAAACGATCCCTGGGGCGTCATATATGGAATGGTTCCCAAATAAACGTCCTGGACAATGGTTTCAAAGTCCTCGTGCTCGGGGTCGGTACAGTACAACTTAAGTTTTGCCTTAAGGGGCACGGCGTAGGTAAGTCCGCGTTCTACGCACTCTTGCATGCTGTAGCGCGGCGGATCGATAAAGTAATCCAAAAATTCCAGTACAAACTGGTTTCGGGTATCTGTTATCGGAAAGTTTTCACTAAATACTTTATAAAGACCTTCGTGTTCACGGTCTTCTGGATTTGTTTCGAGTTGAAAAAACTCTCGAAACGACTTCAATTGGACTTCAAGAAAATCGGGGTAATCAATAAGGTGTCTGCTTGAAGCGAAATTGATGCGCTCGTTTGAATTCGTTGTAAGTGTAGCCAAGACTTTGGGGTTTGTAGTTTAAATAAGAACGCTTGGGTGCGGTTTAACGCAAAAAGGGTCTAAACCACCACACGCATTGTGTGGTGGTTTAAACCTTAACAATAGTTGGTGAAGGATGTTTGCTCCTTACTTAACTTCAACTTCTGCACCAGCTTCTTCAAGTTGTGATTTAAGTGACTCTGCTTCTTCTTTGGAAACACCTTCCTTGATTGGAGCAGGGGCACTATCAACCACACCTTTTGCCTCTTTAAGGCCAAGACCGGTGAGTTCTTTTACCAATTTAACAACTCCGAGTTTTGATCCACCCGCAGCAGTAAGAATTACGTCGAATTCTGTTTGAGCTTCGGCTTCTCCGTCGCCGTCTCCAGCTGCAGGGCCTGCAACTGCAACTGCCGCAGCTGCCGGTTCAATACCGTGCTCTTCTTTCAGATATTCTGCTAATTCGTTTACTTCTTTTACCGTAAGGCCAACTAGTTCATCGCCTAAAGCTTTAACGTCTGCCATTTTATTCAATTTTAAATTTATTATTCTTGATTAATTATTATTGTTCACGTTCTGAAAGGGTCTTCACCAGGCCGGCAAGTGTATTGCCTCCCGATTGCAGGGCACCAACAACATTTTTGATTGGTGACTGCAGTAAGCCGATGATTTCGCCCAGCAACTCTTCACGAGATTTGATCTCGGTAAGGTTTTGGAGTTGATCATCACCTACAAAACACATTTCTTCTACGTATGCGCCTTTCAATAAAGGCCTTTCGTGTTTTTTCCTAAACTCTTTGATAAGCTTGGCTGGTGCGTTTCCGGTGTCTGAAAACATAACAGCGGTTGGCCCGGCCAAAACATCGTACAATCCCGAAAAGTCTTTGCCGTCTACTTTTTCGAAAGCCTTTTTAAGCAGCGTGTTTTTCACAACATTCAGCTTAATATTTCTTTCGAAGCAAATTCTTCTCAGCAGTGATGTAGCTTCAGCATCCAGTTCAGATGTGTCTGCAAGATAAATTACGTCATTCGCTGTAAGCGTTTCGGTTAAATCATCTACCAGTTGATTTTTTTCTTCTCTAGTCATTTCTGTGATTTTTCCGTTAAACCGATACCGATTTTGTTTCGACTTTTACGCTTGGAGACATTGATCCACTCATGGAGATGCTCTTGATGTAAACACCTTTCGATGCGGCCGGTTTGAGTTTAAGGAGCGTTTGAATTACTTCGCGCGCATTTTCCTTAATCTTTTGGGGCTCAAAAGAAGCCTTGCCGACAGCGGCGTGAATGATGCCGTATTTGTCTACTTTAAAATCAATCTTACCGGCCTTTACATCTTGTACAGCCTTAGCAACGTCCATCGTAACGGTTCCGGTTTTTGGATTGGGCATCAACCCTCGTGGTCCGAGAATTCTACCCAAAGCACCAACTTTTCCCATTACGTTTGGAGTTGTGATAATTACGTCAACATCGGTCCAGCCGTTTTTGATCTTTTCAACGTACTCGTCTAATCCTACAAAATCAGCTCCAGCTTCAGTAGCTTCGGCTTCTTTATCGGGGTTGCAGAGTACAAGAACGCGAACGTCTTTACCTGTACCATGTGGAAGAGACACACTGCCTCTAACCATTTGGTTTGCTTTTCTTGGATCCACGCCGAGCCTTACGGCCAAATCTATGGAAGAATCAAACTTGGTATTGATAATTTGCTTAACAATTCCAGATGCCTCTTCCAGAGAATACGATTTGGTATCGTCGTATTTACTCAGCGCTTCTTTTCTTTTCTTTGATACTCGCATAAAAAAAGTTTTTACCGTTAAAAGGGCTTTTTACCCTTTACATTTAGTCCCATACTGCGTGCTGTTCCGGCTACCATCATCATTGCCGACTCTACTGTAAAGCAATTCAAGTCGGACATTTTGTCTTCTGCGATCGCTTTTACCTGATCCCAGGATACATTTCCAACCTTCTGCCTGTTTGATTCAGGAGAGCCAGATTTAATTTTGGCAGCTTCTTTCAGCTGAATTGCAGCTGGTGGTGTTTTAACAATAAAGTCAAAAGACTTATCGCCGTAAACAGTAATTACAACAGGTAAAACTTTCCCAGCTTGATCTTGTGTGCGGGCATTAAACTGCTTGCAAAACTCCATGATGTTCACCCCTTTCGCACCAAGTGCTGGTCCTACCGGAGGAGAAGGGTTTGCAGCGCCGCCTCTAATTTGAAGCTTTATTAATCCGCTTACTTCTCTAGCCATTTCAAGTTTTATTATTTATATATATTGATTCAGTAGTCTTGGAAGCGCCATACTCACAATATGGAAAGACAACTGTTGAATCCAAAATCATTAACTCTCTTTCTCCACTTGCATAAAGCCCAGCTCCAGTGGCGTTTTTCTTCCGAAAATCTTCACCATTACTTTTAGCTTTTTCTTCTCTTCGTTCACTTCTTCAATTACTCCGTTGAAGTTGTTGAAAGGGCCGTCTATAACTTTAACGCTTTCGCCAACCACGTAAGGAATATTCATTTCTTCTTCACTATCGGCGAGCTCGTCTACCTTACCGAGAATTCGCTTCACCTCTGCAGGGCGCAATGGCACCGGATCTCCTCCCTTCTCTGCACCCAAAAATCCAATTACATTATTAATGTTTCGAATAATGTGGGGTACTTCACCAACGAGGTCGGCTTCGATCATTACGTAACCAGGGAAGAAATTTCGCTCCTTACTGATTTTCTTTCCATTTCGGATTTGAAAAATCTTCTCTTTCGGAATAAGCACCTGGGTAACAAAATCATTCAGGTTATTCCGATCGATCTCGAGTTCGATGAAATCCTTCACCTTGTTCTCCTGCCCGCTCACCGCGCGCACTACGTACCACTTTTTCCCTTTGGTTTCAGTCATAATCATCACTTCCTTAAAGCTGCTCCAGGAATTCGTAAATAAATCCGAGTATGCCTTTCCAGCTAAATCCGTCTACTGCTTCTGACGCGACTTGCACACCAAAAACATAGTCCATTAAAAATATGATCAAGGAAATGATTACCGAAGCAATCAAAACCAAAATGCTGCTGCTCTGCAGTTGTTTCCACGATGGCCAGGTCACCTTGTGAACCAACTCATCGTAAGATTCTTTAAAAGTAGTTTTTAAGCTAGCCACTTCTTTTTCGTTTTAGCACGGGTGGTAAGATTCGAACTCACGACCTACGGTTTTGGAGACCGCCGCTCTACCAACTGAGCTACACCCGTTTATTATTAATGATGAATGAATAATTAATATTTAAGCATCTCATATTTTACCGGTCATACCCGCTCAGTTTCTGAGCCCTGCCTGCCGGCAGGCAGGTACACCCGTATAATGACAGGTAAAGGTGAACGCCTAAAACGGCATTCACCTTCACTTGATTTATAACTTATTTTTACTCTACAATCTCAGTAACCTGACCAGCTCCAACGGTACGTCCACCTTCGCGGATAGCGAAACGAAGACCTTTGTCCATTGCAACAGGTACAATCAATTCTACATTGATTGCCACGTTATCACCAGGCATTACCATTTCGCGGCCTTCGCCCAAAATGATCTCACCAGTAACATCCGTAGTACGGAAATAAAACTGAGGGCGGTATCTGTTGTGGAATGGGGTGTGACGTCCACCTTCTTCTTTCTTCAGTACGTAAATCTCAGCTTTGAACTTCGTATGTGGAGTAATAGAACCCGGCTTGGCAATTACCATTCCGCGTCTAATGTCTTTTTTGTCGATACCTCTAAGAAGAAGACCAACATTATCTCCAGCTTCTCCTCTGTTAAGGATTTTTCTGAACATCTCAACACCAGTTACAGTAGAAGTGAGTTTTTCAACCTGCATTCCTACGATATCTACGTTCTCACCGCTGTTGATGATTCCGGTTTCAATTCTACCCGTAGCAACAGTACCACGACCCGTAATTGAGAAAACATCCTCAACAGGCATCAAGAAATCTTTTTCGGTGTCGCGTGGTGGAACTTCGATCCACTCGTCAACGGCTGTCATCAAATCTTCAACTGTCTTAACCCACTTTTCGTTTCCTTCAAGTGCACCAAGAGCAGAACCTAGAATTACGGGAGTGTTATCTCCATCGTACTCGTAGAAAGAAAGAAGTTCTCTCACTTCGAGTTCAACCAATTCAAGAAGCTCTTCGTCATCAACGAGGTCAGCTTTGTTAAGGAAAACAACGATTCTTGGAACACCAACCTGGCGTCCTAGAAGAATGTGCTCTCTTGTTTGTGGCATTGGGCCATCAGTAGCCGCAACTACAAGAATAGCGCCGTCCATCTGCGCAGCACCAGTTACCATGTTTTTAACGTAGTCGGCGTGACCTGGACAGTCAACGTGTGCATAGTGGCGATTTGCCGTAGTATACTCAACGTGAGACGTGTTAATGGTTATACCACGTTCTTTTTCTTCGGGTGCATTATCGATAGAGTCGAAAGACGCCAATTCAGATAGACCTTTACCTGAGAGTACTGCCGTAATCGCTGCTGTCAAAGTAGTTTTACCGTGGTCAACGTGACCAATGGTACCTATATTAAGGTGTGGTTTGGAACGATCAAAATTTTCTTTAGCCATAGCTAAGTGATTTAAGTGATTATTTGATTCTTTTATTTCAAGTGCATTATCGCCAATCTTGAGCCAATGATGGGATTTGAACCCATGACCTCGTCCTTACCAAGGACGCGCTCTACCCCTGAGCTACATCGGCCTGAAGAAAATAGAGCGGGAGACGAGATTCGAACTCGCGACATTTAGCTTGGAAGGCTAATGCTCTACCAGCTGAGCTACTCCCGCCTGATCTCTTCGATGTATAAAATGTGGGGAGAGCAGGATTCGAACCTACGAAGCCGTTGGCAACAGATTTACAGTCTGTCCTCGTTGACCGCTTGAGTATCTCCCCAAATTATAAAATCTCAGAGAGCCGATGGAGGGACTCGAACCCACGACCTGCTGATTACAAATCAGCTGCTCTAGCCAGCTGAGCTACATCGGCATAATTTCAATTTTATTTTATTCGCAAAGAACGTGCGGGCACAAAGCCCTTCCTTTTCTCAAAAAGGTGTGCAAATGTATAAAACATTTTCCTTGCTCAAAACAGTTTATCCATATTTTATTCAATGTCTTGAAAACTCTTGATATTATTGGGCTTAGCTGTCCGAAATTTTCACGACAAACAAGCCCGAAAACCGATTAAATTCTTCGGCGCACAAAAAAAGCGTCGCTCTTTCGAACAACGCTTTAGCCAAAGGCTCATAGCTCAACTAATATGCCAATGCTCTTTTTCCCTTCACCTTTTTAATTTGTCGGCGAAGCGCTTCAACCACAGCATCCACAGATTCTTCGAAACTGGTGGTCTGTCTTTTGGCGAATAAATCTTTTCCGGGGACGTTGATCTTAATTTCGGCAATCTTATTTCCCGATTGGTTGTTCTTGTCTAACTTGAGAAAGACCTCAGCTCCGATCATCTTGTCGTGGAACTGCTCTAATTTTTCTAAGCGCGACTCGATAAATGCGATGAGTTTGGAGTCGGCTTTAAACTGAATGGAATGAACGTTTACTTGCATAGAAGTAATATGCCTCAAAACATGCGGACTCTTTTTTCGAAGTGCACTTACCTTACCAAGGTATGTATTTACCACGCGATAAACAAGTTTTGGGTAAAGTTTCAAACCTTTGGCTGTTAAGAAGGTAAACGCGTTGCTTTCCGAATCTGCAGGTGCCGGCCTCAGCGCCAAATAATGCTTTAACAGACTGAGAACCCCTTCACCTACGGGGATTATTCGCTCCTTGTTTCGCTTTCCGAGTACCTTAATGGTTCCCCGCTGAGTATCAATATTATTCGTTTTGAGATCGATGAGTTCACTGCACCGAATTCCGGTTTGATAGAAAAGTTCTACGATGAGTCGATTGCGCAACCCTTCAAAATCGTCTTCGAAAAAATTCGCCGTTCCCAACTCATCCATCTGGTCTTCTTCCACGTAAACCGGAAGCCGCTTTGAAGTTTTGGGGAGCTTGAGCTGCTTTGTGGGATCGGTGTTTATGTCGCGGTATTTCTTTGCCCATCTGAAAAAAGATTTCAGCGAACTGATTTTCCGATTTACCGTTCGGGCTGTTAATTCCCTTTCCATCATAGAAACCATCCAACTCCGAATGATGGGCGGAGAAGACTCTTCAATAGCTATATCGTCATAGCTTTCGGCGAGAAAGGATTGGTATTGAACGATGTCTAGTCGGTAAGACGCGATGGTATGCGCACTGTACCGCTTTTCGTATTCCAGGTGTTGTAAGAAATCTTCGAGCATAAAAAAAGGCAGAACGTGTGTTCTGCCTCTAAATATCGAAATAAAACGCGGCTTACTCCTGTTCGCTGCGAATTTTGTTTGCGTATATTGCTTTTAACTTCTGCTGTCTGTTTTCTACAGAGGGCTTAGTGAATTGTTGACGGCTGCGCAATTCTTTGATAACGCCAGTTCGGTCAAACTTCTTCTTGAACTTTTTGAGGGCTCTTTCTATGTTTTCGCCTTCTTTTACAGGTATAATTAGCATACTAGGTGTCCTTCTTTAAAATTGGAGCGCAAATATAGTTAAAATTAAAAGCTAATTCAATCAATTCAATATTTTTCTTGAAATAACGAGCTTCTGAATTTCGCTCGTCCCTTCTCCGATGGTGCAGAGTTTGCTGTCGCGGTAAAACTTCTCAACCGGAAAGTCTTTGGTGTAGCCGTAACCGCCAAAAACCTGAACGGCTTCTGTCGCAGCTCGCACACATACTTCGCTGGCGTAATACTTGGCCATAGCAGATTGCTTGGTCACTTCTTTGCCGTTGTTCTTAAGGTGAGCTGCCTGCAAGGTGAGCAGTTCTGCCGCTTCAATTTCGGTAGCCATATCTGCAATCTTAAATGCTATGGCCTGAAAATTTGAAATGGATTGTCCGAATTGCTCTCTTTCCTTGCTGTACTTTAAAGCAGCATCGTATGCGCCCTTTGCAATGCCGAGTGAAAGCGCAGCGATGGATATTCTCCCGCCGTCGAGAACTTTCATGGCCTGGATAAATCCATCTCCAATTTCGCCAAGAACGTTTTCTTCGGGAATACGGCAGTCTTCAAAAATCATCTCCGCCGTTTCGGAAGCGCGCATGCCGAGTTTATTCTCTTTTTTTCCGGCTTGAAATCCCTTGGTTCCCCTTTCTACCACAAAGGCAGAAATTCCACGCGAGTCGAGTAAATCGCCCGAGCGCGCCAAAACAACTGCCACATCACCGCTAATGCCGTGCGTAATCCAGTTTTTCGCTCCGTTTAGTACCCACTCGTTTCCGTCTTTTACGGCGGTGGTTTTCATTCGGAGGGCATCAGACCCGGTGTTGCTTTCGGTAAGCCCCCACGCCCCTATCCATTCTCCGGTAGCGAGTTTGGGGAGCCATCTTTGTTTTTGCTCTTCATTGGCAAAACTCAAAATATGGCCTGTGCAGAGCGAATTGTGCGCCGCCACAGACAAGCCAATTGAACCGCAAATCCGGGAAACTTCAGAAACGGCTGTGTAATACTCGTTGTATCCAAACCCCGCTCCTTTATATTTTTCGGGAACGAGAACGCCGAGAAGTCCCAGTTCGCCCATTTTTTTCATGGTGTCTACCGGGAAAAACTGTTCTTCATCCCATTTCATAAGGTTGGGGCGAATTTCTCTTTCACCAAAATCTCTCACCATATCGGCGATCATTTTTTGGTTTTCGGTTAAATCGTTATTCATTGTATATTCTTTTCGGTGGTGTTTAATCGTATTTTACCAAGCTTATTATTGGCTTGTCGTAATCTGCTAATTGTTTTTTTCCCGACAGGTGGTTCAATTCAATTATAAAACTAAATCCCGCAACTTTGGCGCCGAGCATTTCCACGAGGCTTGCCGCCGCATTTGCAGTGCCACCGGTTGCCAGCAAGTCGTCGTGAATGAGCACATTCATGTCCTTTTTTATCGACCTTCGGTGAACTTCTAACTCTTCTGAGCCATACTCTAACAAATATTTCACCGCTACTGTTTCGTCTGGCAGTTTACCTTTCTTTCTAACCGGTATAAAAGGAACGTTGAGTTCGGTGGCCAATGGGAGACCGTATAAAAATCCGCGACTCTCAATCCCCGCAACGGCATCTATGTTGACTCCCTGAAAGAGCCTGGCAATTTCTACCGTAATGGCCCGGCTGAGAGCTGGACTCTCCAAAAGCGGGGTAATATCTTTAAACTGGACGCCTTCTTTTGGGAAGTGGGGAATGGTTTTAATCAGTTTCCGAATCTCTTCTTGTACATCCATTAACGATACCTTAAATACGCTGCAAGTTTACTGCATAAATCGTCATTTAACAAACCGCTCGCACAGAGCGCACCGTGATTCTCAAAGGTTCCGTTTGATTCCCGGTAGTTAACTATTGAACTTGCGAGCTTAAACGAAATATAGGGATGACCGGCCAGCTCTTGCGCCGTTGCCGTATTTGCATTCATTTTTTCAATGGCATTTGGGTCTGCCGTAAGGTACGGAGCCATCACATCTAATTTTTCAGGGGTCATTTTCCACAATTCCATCAATTGACCAATGGTGTAGTAACCCCCTAATTCTTCGCCGTACTCAATTATTCGCCTGGCGTAAAACGAACCGATACCCCTCACATTCTTTAGCTCGTTGGTATCGGTATAATTGATGTCGACCTGTCTCGGCCTGGATGTAAAATGATCATAACGAGCCGTATCAGACCATTGAACTTGATTATTGTCGTTGGTTCGCCTTTTCTTTCGTTCAATTTTTTCGGGGAGCTCTATAAATGGCTCGAGCTTCGCATAGCGCTTTTCGTCTACAAAGAAGAGCTTTCCAAAATCTGTCTTGATTTTAAAAATACCCCCTGCTTCCTGGTAGTTTCGCAGTACCTGAATCTCTCGAGGTGAGAAACCCAAAGCCGCGTAGCCCGAGTCGTTGAGTTCGTTGGGATTGAACGGAAACAGCGACGGCTGCTTTGCGCTTTCCGCAGGTTGGTTTTGAATTTCCCGAACAGAATCTACAAGTGCCTGTAATTCGCTCACATCGGGCTGGGGATGTTTGTAAACCGCAGAGAAAATTCTACTGCCAATTAAGACAATGAGAATGATGATGAGTATCGCAATAGACCCATTGCGCTCTGCACGGTTGTGTTCAAAGTATGACCTGAATTGATTAAGCACTCACTTTGGTTAGCGTTGCTTAAAGATAGCAAGTCTATTTGAATTTTTTGATCACCCCGGATTTAAGGTCGCTGAAATACTGCTTGAGATCTCTCCGCACTTCGCCCGAAAGGAGAAGCAGCCCCAGAATATTTGGAAAGGCCATTCCGAGAATCATAAGGTCTGAGAAAGACAAAACACTCCCGAGTCCTACCGACGATCCCACAACAATAAAGAAAAGGAAAATAGCCTTGTAGAAATATTCCATACGCTTGGTTCGGCCAAACATATAGGTCCATGCTTTAAGGCCGTAGTACGACCAGGAGATCATTGTGGAAAACGCAAAGAGGACAATGGCTACCAGCAATACCCAATCAAACCAAGGGAAAACATTGCTAAAGGCGGCAGCGGTTAGCTCAGATCCATTCAAATCGCCGGGATCGGTGGCATAGCCGGTAAAGATGAGCACCAGGGCCGTCATGGTACACACCAATACGGTATCTACAAATGGCTCTAGCAGCGCCACAATACCTTCGCTGATCGGAAATTTCGTTTTAGAAGCAGAGTGGGCAATGGATGCAGAACCCACACCGGCTTCGTTTGAAAATGCCGCTCTTTGAAACCCGATGACCAGCACGCCGATTACACCACCTCGAATAGCCGGAGAGTTAAATGCACCGTTGTAAATCGCAGAGAATGCGGCTCCGATATTCTCAAAGTGAAGCAGGATAATAATAATGGCAAACCCTACGTAAACCGCAACCATAACGGGAACGATTTTGTCGGTAACCTTTGCAATACTTTTTATTCCGCCCAGAATAACCAATCCGACGAGGATGGCGAGAATTATCCCGAAAATAGTTCCGTTTCCTTCAAACAAGCTAATTTTACTCGAAACCTGGGCAAAAGCCTGATTGGCCTGAAACATGTTTCCGCCGCCGAGGGAACCTCCCACACAGAGAATTGCAAAAAGCACGGCGAGGACTTTACCGAGCTTTCCCATGTTTCTTTTCTTCAGACCTTCGCTCAGGTAGTACATCGGACCACCCGAAACTTCTCCCTTGTCGTTAATTTTCCGGTATTTCACTCCGAGTGTGCATTCTGTGAATTTACTGGCCATGCCCAGAAGTCCCGCCACAATCATCCAGAAGGTAGCACCCGGACCACCAATTACAATAGCCACAGATACACCGGCAATATTTCCCAGACCAACAGTCGCCGAAAGCGCCGTAGTTAACGCCTGGAAGTGCGAAACTTCACCTTTGTCGTTGGGGTCTTCGTAAACACCCCTTACCAAAGCAATGGCGTGCTTTACACCGCGGAAGTTCACAAAACCCATGCGAATGGTAAAAAACAAAGCCCCCATTACGAGCCAAACCACGATAAGCGGAATATTATTCTTCATTACGTCCCCATTGGGGTGCAACACCGGCCTGGGAGAATCGTACGTCACTTCGGCCAGGAGCCCGGTATTTATTTTAGCGAGCTGCTCTACGTTACTTCTATCGAACACCTTATCACCGGGTTTCCAAAGCTGATTGAGCTTCCCGGCCGTGGGGGCGTAAAGTGTAAGTGTATCGTCTGTATTCCTTCTGATCACCGCGATGGGATCGCCTTCTTTCACCAATTCTCCCTGCTCTTTATACCACTTCATCAGAAAGATTCTTTTCACGTTGTCGTCCTTAAATCCCTTGGCGAACATCTTCATGTCATCGGCATAAACTACCGGGTCGTACAAGCCGAATGTCTCAAATGGATCCCAAAACAAAACGGTTTCCAGTGCTCCCACAATAGGTAGAAACACGGAGTTAATTTTTTCTTCCGAAGATTCGGGTGGAATATATCCTTCAATGGTAGCTTGTTCACCCTGAGCATCGGTAACAATAACCGAAAAGCTGAGTCCTTCTGTAAGCCCAGTGGTCGTAGCAGAAGTCAGTGGGGTTTCCTGATTGCTCCACTTGTAAGAATAGGGCTTTTCTCCGCCGGTTACAACAACCTTGGCGCGGCCATCGTCAATGGTTTCACTGTCATTTGCAACTTCTAAAACGGCATTGAGTTGTGCCTGCAACCCTGTGAAGATAACGAGGGATAAAATTCCAGTTAAGATATATTTCATGGGAATATATTAGCTTTTGAAAATGAAGATTTTCCAGAGAATGGACGAAAAAACTAAAAATTCCCGAGGTTTACAACGATGATCACTACAAAGGTGCTACAAATCCCAAATTGTTCGTTTCTTTTTGAGCTTAAAGTAATCCTTGTGCTCTAAAAAGAAGGCCATTATAAGGTAAATGAGCAGGGGCGATCCCAGGGTGATAAAGGAAACATAAATGAAGTACAACCTTACTTTAGAAGATTGAATATTCAACTTTTGGCCCCACCATGCACAAACTCCAAAAGCTTGTCGTTCAAAAAAATCGTATATAAGATTAACTACTCTTTGCATGCGTTCTCAAAATATGAATTCCGATTTTACAATTTAGACATTTTAATCGATCGCAATAATTTTTTTTCAATCCCAGAATGCCCTGCGAATCAAAAGCACTCTTCAAATCAAACCCCAATTCCCGAAACCTTCGGGTTATGGCGTTCGCTTCTGCGGGAAGGTCTAGACGCGGTCTTTATTAAAAGATGCCAGCGAAAAAAGAAAGGGTATTACTGCGTTGATCACCACGATTAAAAAACGCTGTTTTCCCATGCGTTTTGGTGTGGCTTTGCTCTCGGTAGACAAATTATAGTGTGTTTTCCAAAATGGAGAATTCAGCTCTATCGAAAACATTCGCTCCAACTCGTCAAGGGTGGTCGCCTCGCTGATTCGCTGCGCAATAGCTCCTTGCTTGTGGTACAACTTTGCCAATTGGGCTATTCGAACCACGGGAAAATTAGGCGGCCGCAGCCGAAGTAACTTCCACGAGGTGACGGGCATGGGTGTAACTCCAAACTTTTTCACGAGAAAGCGGTACCGATTTTGGAGATCGATCACGTAGGGATCCTTATTCCCGGCATCGAGAAATCCCCCCTGCCCCAGCAAAAGCGCTTCGGAGTCTTGCTCGTTGGTCATCACTTTCCGAAAAATTTTAAAAGGGGTTATTTTAGCGAGATGCTCGAATGGAAGCGCATTTACTTTTTGCCCCATTGCCCGGCAGAGCATTCTGAAAAAAGCTTCTTCTACATCGCCTTTGGTTTCGCGAAGCAATTGAAGGCAATCTTGCGATTTATGCTCCAACCGCTCCACAGCCGCAGACTGAATGGTATCTGACTTCACAATCCCGGGAACTTCGCCAACCTGTGCTTCACAAGCGATAAAAGGCGCTTTTTTCACCCATGATTTATAGTATCTAAAACTTTGATAGTCTATGAGGTCTTTCAACTCCACCGTGGGAATCTCCTCGCCGTTCTCGGCAATTACGCTTTTATCATTGGCGTAAACCACGTGAAGGATGACGCTGTCGTAGGCCCTGTCGTTTTGATGATTGTGCGCATACCAATCGGATGAGTTGATGTGAATTTCCACGTTTCCGGCCCACTTTGTCTCTCCGATTCTCACGCGTGCATTCAGAAAATCAGGGCCGGCATTTACATTGTGCTCGCCCACCTGAATCACGTCTACTTCTTCGCCGGAATGGGTTTTAATCCTGCGATCGGTAAACTGCTGAAACTTCCACAGATAGTGTAAGAAATCTTCGTTCATCCGTCATCCTTTGCTCAAATTTAATGATTTCGGGATAAAATGGCTTTCATGGCATCTGCAATTTTAGATGCGGCTTGTCCCGCTGCTTCGGCGTAGTCTTCACCACCCGATGCGTAAATGATTCCCCGGGCTGAATTTACCAGCAGGCCAATATCTTTTGTTAGGCCGAACTCCGCCACACTTTCCAGGCTTCCGCCCTGCGCCCCAATGCCGGGCACCAAAAGAAAATTATCTGGCGCCAGTTGGCGTACCTGCTTCAGATACTCCGGACGGGTGGCGCCAACAACAAACATCAAATTCTCGCGATTTCCCCATTTCGAAGCGGTTCTCAAGACCGTTTCATATAGCTTTTCGCCAGATTCTAGCTGGGTATTCAACTGGAAATCTGTCGCGCCCTTATTTGATGTAAGGGCCAGCAGAATCGCCCACTTCCCGTCGAATTCCAGAAAGGGTTCCACCGAATCTGCGCCCATATAAGGCGCAATCGTCACCGCATCAAAAGGCATTTTTTCGAAAAAAGCCTTGGCGTACATCCGCGAGGTATTGCCGATATCGCCCCGCTTTGCATCGGCGATGGTGAAGTGATCTTTGCCGATGTAATTCACCGTTTTTTCGAGAGCCTGCCAGCCCTTTACTCCCTGGCTTTCGTAAAAGGCAACGTTTGGCTTGTAGGCAACTGCAAAAGGTCGCGTGGCATCTATAATTCCCTTGTTGAATTCAAATATCGGATCTTCTGCGGCGAGCAAGTGCTCAGGCATTTTCTCCAAATCGGGGTCGAGACCTACGCATAAAAACGATTTCTTTTCGCGAATGCTTGCAACGAGTGTTTGGCGATTCATCTATTCTGCGCTTTCTTTCAGTTTTTCGGCATTTTCGGCCACTTTCAGTGCGTCGATTATCTCTTCCAGATCACCGTCGAGAACGTTGTTCAGATTGTAGAGCGTAAGGTTTATGCGGTGATCTGTTACCCTTCCCTGCGGGTAGTTGTACGTTCTGATCTTAGCCGATCGATCTCCGGAAGACACCATCGACTTTCGCTTGGCTGCATCGGCCTCGAGTTGTTTGGCCAACTCAATTTCATATATGCGCGTTCGGAGCACGCTCAGCGCCTTGTCGTAATTTTTTAACTTCGATTTTTGATCCTGGCACTGCGCCACAATCCCGGTTGGTACGTGGGTTAACCTGATGGCCGAATAGGTGGTGTTTACCGATTGTCCGCCCGGCCCGGAAGCGCAATAGCTGTCTACACGTAAATCTGATTCCTTTACTTCTACATCAAATTCTTCTGCTTCAGGCAGCACAATTACCGTTGCAGCCGAAGTGTGAACCCGGCCCTGGGTTTCGGTTTGTGGAACGCGCTGAACCCGGTGAACTCCACCTTCGTATTTTAGTGTTCCGTAAACGCTCTGCCCAGACACATTGCAAATAATCTCCTTAAACCCACCGGAAGAGCCGTAATTTGTATCCACCACTTCGAGTTTCCAATTTTTACTTTCGATGTACTTGCTGTACATGCGAAAAAGGTCGCCGGCAAAAATGCAAGCTTCGTCCCCACCGGTTCCGGCTCGTATTTCGAGAATGGCATTTTTAGAATCTTCCGGATCTTTTGGAATGAGAAGAAATTTGATCTCCTCTTCCAGCTTTTCCTTTCGCTCTTCCAATTCGGTTACTTCTGCGCGAGCCATTTCCTTAAACTCCTCGTCTGTTTCGGAGCGCGACATTTCCTTCGCATTTCCGAGATTTTCTACCAGAAGTTCGTATTCGTCATGCGCATTCACAATAGGCTCCAGCTCTTTGTACTCCTTCGAAAGCCTGACGTATCGCTTCATATCCGAAATCACATCCGGATCTACGATCTGCTTACCAATTTCGCGGTAATGGTCTTTTACTGCCCCTAAACGGGCGAGAATTTCTTTTTCGTCCATAAACTATTCGTAGTTGAAACGGCCTTTTGGCGTTTCGATCGTAAGGTGTTTGCGGCTATCGGCTTCCACTCTTCCCACAATGCGCGCGTCGATATCAAAGCTCTGGGAGATGGCCATTATCCCTTTGGCTGTTTCTTCGTCGGTGTAAAACTCCAATCGGTGGCCCATATTAAATACCTTATACATTTCTTCCCAGGGCGTATTTGATTCCTTTTGGATAAGCTCAAAAAGCGGGGGCGTATCAAAGAGATTGTCTTTTACCACGTGCCCTTCTCGGAGAAAGTGAAGGATTTTGGTCTGTGCACCACCGCTGCAATGAACCATTCCATCTATTGCGCTCCTGTATTCCGCCAGAATTTCCTTCACAACCGGTGCGTAGGTTCTGGTTGGCGAAAGCACCGACTTTCCAATGTCATTGGGCAAAGGTTCTACGCTATCGGTTAGTTTTCGGCTACCCGAATAGGCGAGCGACTCCGGCACCTGGGGGTCGAATGTTTCGGGGTATTTTTTACCCACTGCCTTCGAAAATACGTCGTGTCGCGCGGAGGTCAGGCCATTGCTTCCCATTCCGGCGTTGTACTCCGTTTCGTAGGTCGCCTTTCCAAACGAAGCCAGTCCCACAATTACATTTCCAGGCTTGATGCACTCATTGTCTATCACCTCATCTCTTTTTATCCTCGCGGTAACCGTACTATCTACAATGATGGTGCGTACCAGGTCGCCCACATCTGCCGTTTCGCCACCCGTGGAGTAAATACCGATTCCCAGGCCGCGCAATTTTTCGAGCAACTCTTCAGTTCCCTGAATAATTGCCTTAATTACTTCTCCGGGAATCAGGTGCTTGTTTCTTCCAATGGTAGAGCTTACCAGGATATTATCGGTGATGCCGACGCAAAGCAAGTCGTCAATATTCATCACGAGGGCATCCTGAGCAATTCCCTTCCAAACCGACACATCGCCGGTTTCTTTCCAATAGGCATAAGCGAGCGATGATTTGGTTCCGGCGCCATCGGCGTGCATTACAATGCAATGGTCGTCGCTACCCGACAACAAGTCTGGAATAACTTTGCAGAATGCGTTCGGGAAAAGTCCTTTGTCGATGCCTTCAATAGCCGCGTGCACATCTTCTTTTCCGGCGCTAACGCCCCTTGCCTGATATCTTTTCTCTTCGCTCATTTTTGATATAAAAAAAAGCATCCCGACAGAAGTCAGGACGCTTTATATAAATAGGATTAAATCTAGTTGTCTTCGGGTTCCTTCGGAATGTAATCGAAACTCAATACCGAGAACTCTGTTCTTCTGTTTTTCTGGTGCGCGGCTTCCTTTTCTTCCCTGGTGTCCATTTTAGCTATCTGCGCATCGGTAATTCTCAATTTGCTTTCGCCATAACCTTTTGGGATCATGCGCTCCTGGGGGATGCCCTTGCTGGCGAGGTATTCTACACAACTCTCTGCTCTGCGCTGCGAAAGGCGCTTGTTGTAATTGTCGTCTCCGCGCGAGTCGGTGTGTGCCTGAAGCTCGATGATAATCGTGGGGTTATCCACCAGCGTTTGGTAGAGAAAATCGAGTGAATCTTTTGAGTTCACTTCGTTATTCACCTGCAACTCTGCCTTGTCTAGTGCATAGCGTACTTCGGGAAACTCAATGGCTTTATTGGGATCGGTAAATGTGATAAAGTATTCTTTCAGGAATGTGGTAGACTCGTCCAATCCCACGGTGCTGATTTGATCTTTTGCAACCAGGTAATCGGGCTTGGAAACTTCTATCGAGTAGTTTGTTTCGGGGTTGATGTAACGCTCTTCGCCCTTCTCTGCAAAGGTAAAAGCTCCGCCGCCATCAGATTCCGCTTCGAAAGATGTTCCGTCGCTTCCCACCACTTTAACAGTCGCTTCGCTAACGGGAAGTTGGGTGTCTTTATCGTACACCACTCCTTCGAGTGCAAACAAGAGCGGTGGCATATTGAAAGAGTAAATATCATCTCGTCCTGTTCCGCCGTTTCTATCTGATGAGAAGTAGCCCCTTTGTGCATCACCTTCCCAGATAATTCCGAAGTCGTGTGCTACCGAATTAATCGGTGCCTTTAGGTTTTGAACATTGCCCCATGCGTTATCTCCGGTGCTTTCGGCGCTAAAAATGTCCAGCCCCCCCATTCCCAGGTGTCCGTCGGATGCAAAAAACAAAACGCCGTCTTTTCTCACAAAGGGAAACATTTCGTCTCCCTTGGTATTAATTTGAGAACCCATATTTACGGGAGTTCCGGCCATTCTCGAACCTTTGTCGAACGGGGCAATCCACAAATCCTTTCCGCCTTCTCCACCTGCCATATCACTCGAAAAAATCAAGAAAGATTCATCAGGCGTCAGTGCCGGGTGCCCTACAGTAGTTGTTGGATGGCTATCTTCGGGCTTAAGATCTACGAGTTGCGCCGTAGTCCACGACTTGTCGTTTTTCCTGGTCAGGTAAATATCACAACCCTTGTTCTGCTTGTCGTCGCTTTCGCAACGCGTGAAAAGCATCATTTCAAAATTGTTGGTCAGCGTGGGAACTGCTTCGTTGTGCACCGTGTTGATTCGGTAGGTCAACCTTTCGGGTTCACTCCACTTCCCCTTTGAATCTCTTGTGGCAAAGAAAATATCCTGAAAACTCTCTCCGGTTCGCTTGTCTGTTTCAATTCCCTGGGCTCCCTGTCTGGACGAACCGAAGAAAATGGTATTGAACTTCTCGTCTGCCCATGCGGGACCGAAGTCGTATTCGCCGCTGTTGAGCAAAATTTCGTTTTGCACGATATACCGGGTAGGGTTATCTCTGAGTTCCTGGGCGTATTCGCTTTCCTGGATGCCCTTTTTCACCCTGGGATCTCCGGGGTTGCGCTCTTCGTATAGGTTAAAGTATTCGAGCGCCTGGCTAAAATCGCCTTCGCGCTGATACGCTTCCGCGAGGTGCAAAAATGCTTTGGGGTCGTCGTATTGTGCCTTGAGCGCTTTGTTGTACCATATTACCTGTTGCTCGTAGTCGAGCACATAGCGGTAAGATTCTGCAATTTGAAAAAGCAATCTGGCTTTTTCATCGGCGCTCGACTCTTTTGAGTACGCTTTTTTGTAGATGTCAATGGCTTCAAAATAAGCTTCATTTTCGAAGGCGTTATCGGCTTCTTTAATGAATTTTTCGGCCTGGCCAAAGGCGACGATTGACGAAATCGCGAATAGCGATAATAGGAGTAGTTTCTTAATTTGCATGTAGCTTACGATTTTATTCGGCTTCAAAATAGACTTCGAAAATAAACATAAAGTTGAAATAACAACCAAACCTATTTTCATTACCACCATTGTAAAGCCAAAAAAACCCCTTTCGGGGCTTTTTTTTCATTATCGGGTAAAGAGTAATTCGCGGAGTTTTGGCAGCGGCCATATCTCGTCATCGATGAGCAATTCCAGCTTATCTGACTGATAGCGAATCTCATCCATAAAGGGCTTCACCTTATCGCAATAAGCGACTGCCGCATCGTAGGGGTCGGAAATTTTATTCGCTTTCTTTCTGGCTTCAATCATCTCATAAACTTTTTCTTTCACCACCTGAACGCGTTCAGAGATCTCCTGAATCATTTCCAGTTGGGTTTTTGTCGCCTTAGTTGCCGCCGATTTGGCCAAAATGGCATTTAACCCCTGCACATTTTGAATCAGCGTATTTTGATATTTCAGGGCAGTTGGAATAATATGATTAACTGCAAGGTCTCCACACATTCTCGATTCGATCTGGATTTGCATCCGGTATTTTTCGAGTTCAATTTCAACCCGTGCATCCAATTCTCTTTCAGACAGAACTTCCAGGTCTGCATAGAGTGCTTTGGCTTTTTTATCGCGAAGTGCCACTATAGCGCGTGGTGTATCCTTCAGGTTAGATAGCCCCCTTTTGGCGGCTTCCTTCACCCATTCGTCGCCGTAGCCATTTCCTTCGAATCTAATGGGCTTGGAGCTTTTGATAAGCTTTTGGAGTTCTTTGAGAATGGCTTCATCCTTCTTTACCCCTTTTGCAATCTGGGCATCGATGGTATCGGCAAAATCGTTCAGTCTTTGCGCCACCATTGCGTTTAGCGCCATCATGGGCACACCGCAGTTGGCCGTAGACCCCACTGCTCTAAACTCAAATTTATTGCCGGTAAAGGCAAAAGGCGATGTTCTGTTTCTATCGGTATTGTCTAGTAGCAACTCCGGAATTTTACCGATATTGAGCTTGAGTTGGGTTTTATCGTCGGGGGTCATTTTACCCGCTTTCACGCTTTTTTCCAAATCGTCTAGCGTAGCCGAGAGTTGCGAACCGATAAATACCGACAGGATGGCCGGCGGCGCTTCGTTTGCTCCAAGCCGGTGATCGTTTCCGGCGCTGGCAATATGCGCCCGAAGGATATCGGCGTGGTCGTAGATGGCCTGAATGGTATTGATGAAAAAAGTGAGAAATTGAAGGTTTGACTTTGGGTTTTTGCCTGGAGCCAGCAGATTCACACCGGTATCGGTAGCGAGCGACCAGTTGTTGTGCTTGCCGCTGCCGTTTAACCCGGCAAAGGGTTTTTCGTGGAGAAGGACGCGGAAATTGTGCTTTCGCGCCACCTTTTCCAGCAAGTCCATCAAAAGCAAGTTGTGGTCGTTGGAGAGGTTAACCTCTTCGAACATCGGCGCCACTTCAAATTGATTTGGCGCAACTTCGTTGTGGCGTGTGGTAACGGGAATACCGAGCTCGTGCGATTCCTTTTCGAATTCGCGCATGAAGGAGTGGGCGCGCTCGGGTATAGATCCAAAATAGTGATCGTCTAGCTGCTGCCCCTTTGCGGGGTTATGTCCAAAGAGCACCCTTCCGGTAAACTGAATATCGGGGCGCGCGTTGTACAAAGCGCTGTCTATTAAAAAGTACTCCTGCTCCCAACCGAGGGTAGAGTGCACGCGCTGAACATTTCTATCGAAGTATTTACAAACCCGTGCCGCCGCTTTGTCTACTGCGTGAGCAGCTTTGAGCAGGGGCATTTTATTGTCTAGCGACTCGCCGGTATACGAAATAAAGATGGTGGGGATGCAAAGCGTTTTACCCATAATAAAAGCGGGCGACGAAGGATCCCAAACGGTATATCCCCTCGCTTCGAAAGTATTTCGAATTCCACCACTGGGAAATGAAGAAGCATCGGGTTCCTGTTGGGTTAAGTTTTCGCCTGCAAACCGCTCTATAGCCCTGCCATCGCCTATGGGTGTGAAGAAAGAGTCGTGCTTTTCGGCCGTGGCCCCGGTAAGCGGCTGAAACCAGTGCGTGTAGTGCGTAACGCCCTTAGACATGGCCCAGTCTTTCATAGAAATAGCCACCTGATCGGCGACATTTCTGGGAATACGGGTTCCATTATTCATGGCTTCAGAAACACTCTTTAGCGCTTCCTTCGAAAGGTACTCACGCATTTTACCCATATGAAATACCCGGCTCGAAAAGTAATCGGATATTTTGGGAGAAGCGGTTTCTACCTGAAGTGCCTTTCTATCGAGAACATCTTCCAGGGCTTTAAATCGAAAAGTTGACATATCTTATGGTTTATTCAATTTTTCGCCAAAAATAAACCTTAGGACATCACTTCCGTATAATTTTTAAGTTTTATTTATCAACACCCCCTGTTTTTTTAGGGGGTGATTTGAATAAGAAATTCAAAATGGAGTTTTTACCCCTGCGAACGAAGGGCTTCTAACCAAATTCACTCATTTAAATCCGTGTGAAGGCATGTGGGTGAGAATTCAAACCCCTATTGATCTGTCAACAGGAATATACGGGCTTTTGATTCGGAGACTTTTTTAAAACAAGCGCTATGCTATTCCCAATAAAAGGCGCACACGGCATTTTGTATCAGAGTTAGAAAATGATGCGTGGTTTATTTCGCCACTACCAACTTTTCAGTAAGAATTTCACCGCCGCAATCAGCGCGTACAATGTACACCCCCGGCGATAGGTTATGGATATCAAGCTGAAAAAGATTAGAACCATTTGGCGTTTTCTGGATAACCGGGCGCGTTGCCGCATCAAAAATCGTTAAGCCGTCTATGCCGTTGCCCTGGCTTTGAATGGTAAGTGTATAGCTCGCTGGGTTTGGGTATATCGTAATAGATGTATTCCTTTTCTCGGGTATTTGTAGGCTTTGCTGTATACTTCAGCATTATCTGCATACTCAAAGACGGGGGTGTCGTAAAAGTCTTTTTTGATTCGCATATGGATTTTCGGATTTAAACTGGACACAGCGGGAGCCATTTTTATTTCCTCCAGCGCTTGTATCACCAAACTGTACCCACCAGGAACTTCCAATTCACCCGTAATTAACACTTTCTGGGCATTAATGAATATTTCATTGCCCACAACCTCACTGACATAAGGATGAGATAAGGTTATATCTTCATCCCCGATGGTGATGAGACCAGATATATATTGGTCAAAAGTGCCAACTGCTGGCGCGGCTGACCAAGTATTTGGTTCATCATCAAAATAATTAATACCATCAGCCTGATCATATAGTTGATAGGTGTTAACCTGCAAGGTATTTACTTGCACGTCGCTCGATCCGATTTGATCAAAATATAAATCGTGAGCAGTTTTGATGACAATTTTTTGGACATCTAATTGCATCAAAGCAGCTTCAAAATTAGGATTGTTCGCAAGAAGAGATGGACTTGGCGGAATACAATAAGGATCGTCCGGATCCCATTCTAACAAGCCATATCTGGTTATCTCTGCTAAACTTTCTAAACCCAGAGAAAAGACCATTTGATTTAAATTTTCAAGCAACACCCATTCTGACTTATAGGTGTATTTCCTTCCACTTGATGATCTTGTCTCTGATTCCAACATCAAATTTCCTAAAATCTGCTCCATTTCGTAGGAATTAACAAGTTCATTGAATGTTTCTGGCACTCCATTACTCAAAGTAACCTCCAGCATCACTCGGGTCGACGTATGATCCATATCAAAATCTAATGATTGATTGAGTGCTATTTCCAATTCTTCATCAAACCTAATATCAAACTTGACTTCACTCGACCAAGTCTCTTCACTTCTACATAAATAATCAAAAGGTTGATAGGGATTATAAGTGTCATAGTCTTGTGTAACTGCAACCATGAATGGATTTGAAAAATGGATTAAAGGAGATGGAGTATTTAACATGGCTACCTGACCTAAAACTTCATTATATACAGGCAACCGATGCGGCGACAAGGACGTAGCGGGCTCCCACGCTTGAGGTATACTTCCCGGAATGACCAATGGAGCAGATGTACGTGTGGAACTATTTACAATAGTTCCTTTATAAACAGATTCTTCTAAAGTAGCAACGGGAACTGCCGGTGGTGATGGCTTGGATATTGTAGGTGAAAATAACTCAGTCGCTAAGAATCCAAAAGTTTCACCGATTAATCCTTTAGCCTTTTTGGCAAATTTATTCTTTACTGTTTGAGGTTCAACGGCGGGTGTTAATCCTTCAAGAGATGTAGCTTCCTGCCAATTATCATTTTCCACCCAGGTTAGCAATGAATCACTGATGATAATGTCGGAAAGTCCACCGGAAAGAAATTTAGCAGCTTGCTTCACTCCGAATTTTTGTAAAGCAAGTGCAAAAGGACTCGATTGATTGTACGTTTCCAATTCTTCGAGATATTCTAGTTGTTTCTTTTCAAATTGTACGGCAAGTCGATCCATATTCTGATATATTTCAGTACCGGGAACATACTCCCCTACATTGACCTCAGACATGTTCAAAAAGTCTCGAGTAGTGTATGTGTTGTCATTGATCGGAACATCTAAGGCAACTGTCCTTCTAAGAATATCCACATCCAAGGTGCTGAACGCATTGAAATCAAAAATCAATTCACCTGTGCTCATGCAGCTGCACGGATCGTATCCCATTTGAAAATCTGCTACAATCCACTGTGTGAGGTCAGGAGCATGAAATCGAGGAGCATGAATTGCTTTAATTTCTGTAGGCTCACTTAAGGCTCTGTCGTAAGCTGAAGCATGACGAAGAAGGCCTGTTAAATTGTTGTTTGGTGCAGAAGAAGCTGTTGTAAACCTTAAAACCACGTCAATATCCTCAAAAGTTGATTCCGCGCTGTACCACACATTGGCAAACAATCTAAGGATACCCCGGTAGCGGTTGTAAATAGCAAAATAAGGGGCGTTTGAGGGCAATGGTTCATAATCCCAATTGTGGTTGTCGTAGTAAGAACCGGTTGCAGGGTCGTTTATTGGATGACCATCTGGATAATAGCCCATATTCATCCAAAGCAGTTCCCATCCATCCTCCCAGCGATAATCGTAAAAATCGGGGTGCACTCCTGCAGGCCTCAAATACTCAAATCCTTCGGGCATTATAGCATCATAAGGGTGAGCCATATCTACAATAGGTGCATCACCCTCCCATGGGTGATCCCAATTTAAATTGTTTCTATAGATCGTAGGGTTGCCATCACTCCAATACCAACTCCACTGGTTAAGCCAGGGGTTGTGAGTGTCTGTACCATTTCCCGGATACCATTGATTGGCAAGGGGTACAAATTGGTTGTTTACAGGATTGTACGGGTTGGTGCTTATACCATTATCGCATGGCTGGCTCATTGCAGTCAGAGCAAAGCTTACCCAAACCAAAACACTAAGGCCGATTTTCTTGAAAAACTTCATGATGGGATGTCTTAAGTGGCTGTTTTATTCAGGGAGCACCCTTCCTTTGAAGGTGTACTCGGTAGGATCGAAAAAGAATTTATAATTCATCTCTACACTCATGTCCTCGGGGTCTATTACCAAAAGGGCGCCTCTCAAATCAGGGTCGTAGATAGAGAAATGTGTATTAGTGGCCGTACTCGGAGGGAATTGTATCGAATCATGATTGTTGTGAAAGTTAATTCCATAATACTCCAAGGCAGAAGTTGTAGTTTGGGCCGGCTCACCCGTGAGAAAATCCAAACATCTGATCTTAAAGTCAAAGGAGTCCGTTTCGTTATTGATGACCCCCCTGAAAGTACTTTCTACGGTGAGAAGTTCACTCATGAAATCAATCAGGTAAAAGGTCTGTGCCACTGAGTCCCTGCCCGTAGCTTCCGGGTAACAAAGACTATCTATTGGGTAGGTGATGACATGTGAAACGGTGATGAACGATGGCCTTGGAACTTGTGAAAAATTACGCTCAACGGTAGGTGTTGTCAAAGTCTCGGCACCCACATACCATACGTGAGATACACCGGGTCCTTCAAAAGGGGATCTGAATCGAACCTGCCCGCCCATCAGAATACTGTCATTGATCCAGAGGTATTCACCAAATTCAGGCCATATTAATCGGTCTTCTGTAAAAAAACTAGCATTGGGTTCTTCGTTGTCCCAGCACGGATCATAATTCGGGCACTCCGGATTAGTCGGGTCGCAGCACGTGTTTTCGTCATCGTCCTGGCAACTAACTGCTAACGCTGTAACCAATAAGAGCAGAAAAGATATTTTTAGTATTTCTTTCATAGCCTGGTATTTATAATGAGAATTTAAGCTAAAATACGAAAATGCGAGAAAGGAGTATTTTCGGGATACTGTGGGGCTGAGCTATTTGTTGGATCTCCATTGCGATAATAACCTATTCCGAAATAAAGGAGCTCCCATCCGTCCTCCCAATGATAATCGCGAAGTGGAAAATCCACACCTCCCGGATGCAAGTAGTTGTACCGACCATCAGTGGACGTAGTACCCGAAGACGTGTAGGGATTGTTAAATGCAAAGTTAGTAGTATTCAGCCCCCAATTGAGTGCCTCGTTAATCGGAATATCCTCAACATTCCCAATCGAATTTAATCTACCAATATCAAAATCAGAGTTGATCCAGGGATTGTACGTGTTTAATGGGAATGGGTGGTTATTAAAGGGTTGATCTGGGTTTGTTGAAATATCTTTTTCACAATCATCTTGAGCGACAGTCGATACATTTAATGCCACAAAGATGAGCGTAAATATTGCGTTATGTATGTTTTTCATCACTCTAGTATTCTTCCGTTAAATATTCTTTGCTCGTCATAGATTTTATATTCGCCTCGGCAATTTCCATCTTCAGAGACTTCAAAGAAGCCGCTCATCCAAAATGGTTGATTAGTTTGTTGAGTATAGTAGCGATTTAGTAAGGCATCTTCTGGAATTACTGTAGCCGTATCATTTTGTCCTGATAGATTAATGTAGGCGATACCACTAATATCTTCACAAGCCACTTCCCAATCCTGATTTCCAGGGAGTAGTTTAATCGGTAAAAACTCAACAATCACACTGTCTTCAGGTGCACTTTCGAATACCCCTTTGAACTTGTTCATGATCATCAGTTCGCAAACATTTACAATTTCAAATGTTTTGAAAATACTATCACGTCCATCATCTTCAGGAAAACAGAAAGTGTTCGGTTCTTTGTCAACAACCAAAGCAGCAGTATATGTACCGGGAGGTAAATCGCCTGTGTTCTTAATGACC
>JAIVHP010000200.1 GCA_020201045.1 Flavobacteriales bacterium | reverse complement strand
ATCCTGGCCACCGGTTACTTTCAAACCATGCGCCTCTATGAATTTTTGAATGACGAATTTGTTCAAGTCGGAGTGATTCAAAATTTCGGGAGTGTATTCGGGATCAATAAAAAGTTTACCAAACCCGAGTTGAAAATAGCCTACCAGGCGGGCATTGGCGGATTATCTGAGTTAAATTTAAAAGACGCGCCACCGGGAAGCCAAAAAATGGACAAACCTTATCTGGAAGGCGGAATTATTGTGGATAATATTTTGCGCATGAGCAGCAATGTTTATTACACCGGCTATGGCATTGGGGTGTTTTACCGCCACGGTCATTTTGCATTTGACGAAACCGCCGATAACATCAGTCTTATATTAAGTGTGGCAATTAGTTTTTAAATGCCAGCACAACTCCTTCTATGTAAACATCTTCGCTGGGTTATTTTATAAAAACTTCACGCTGAGGAAAACTTAAATTTGAATCGCGCAACTGACTTTCTGCTCAATTCCTGTTATCTTCATCTTTTTTTATTTAAAAATTTTTGATTTTCATGTCTACCCTGATTATTTTAGGCAGTGCCCGCAAAGACAGTCATACCCGAACGTTGGTGCAAAACGTCTTTGCCGACACCCCACACGAACTCGTAGATTTACTCGATTTCAACATCTCCACATTCGACTATGAAGCAGACTATTCAAAATCGGATGAATATTTCGATATCATAGGGAAAATGACGGATGCAAGCACCATCGTTTTTGCAACTCCGGTGTATTGGTATTCCATGAGTGGGATGATGAAAACCTTTTTCGACCGGTTTACAGACCTTACCACCTTTGCATCTGATAAGGGAAAAGCACTCGCAGGCAAGAAAACGTTTTTGTTTTCGGTGGGTGCAGACCCCGAGCCTCCCACGGGATTTGAATCGCCTTTTGAACTCACTTCAAAAGCTCTGGGAATGAAATACATTGAAGGGGTGTACTTTAGCTCTAGAGGAGATCAGTTTACAACCATCGCATCTACCGCCAGTTCTTTTCTCAAGAAAATCGCTCAATCGGTATAGAGAATCGCGAAGGAATAAGGCTGCACCACAAAGGGATTTTCTACCCCCACTTCGCCGAAAGAATCATCGTCGGAAAAGAAGGCTCCATTAAGTACAGCGCCTTTCCACGATTCGCCGGCTATATTTAAAACCTGTTCTCCACCACTTCCGTTGAAAATTAAAAGCACTTTTTTCCAACTATCGGCGGGCGGCGCTTCAATGGTGTAAGCCAGCACTTCGGGCTGCGTTTCCACAAAGCGAATGCGCTCCCCAATCTCTTCCGCTGTATTGATTCGGAATGCCGGATGAGCCTTTCGCATTGCGATTAAGTTTTGATAAACCTCGACCGTGTTGGCGTGTTTTGCTTTGAGCGACCAATCGATCTGATTGATGCTATCGGGCGACTGATAGCTGTTTTCCACACCATTTTTGCTTCGCAGAAATTCTACGCCGGCGTGCAGAAAGGGCACGGCTTGTGACGTAAGCACAATTGCATTGCTCAGAACGTGCATTTTTTGCACTTCTGCTTCTGTTGCCTGTGGATTGGCTATTTTAAGTTTGTCGTAAAGGGTATGGTTATCGTGGCACGACACATACGCAATACATTGATCTGGTGAGAGTGCCCAGGGAGCTTTAGCCTTATTAACCGCTTTAAAATCAATCTGCGGGTGATCGGTAGCGGCTACAGCCCCAAACTTCACACTTTCGCGAAGAGAGGTGTTTCCACCAACAAATCCACGTGATGTATGCTCCGCCCAATGTCCCTTTATTCCATCGCGAATGTCGTCGCTGAAGGCGGCTATTCCGGGCATTTTATCCATATGCGATTTCAAGGCACTCTTTTCCGCGGCAAGCGGAGACTTAGCTGCTGTCCAGCCTTCGCCGTATAAATAAATGTCTGGTTTTATTGCACGCAGCTCCTTTTCAATGGCCTTCATGGTTTTGATGTCGTGAATTCCCATCAGGTCGAACCGAAACCCGTCGATGTGGTATTCTTCCACCCAATATTTAAGAGATTCGATCATGAATTTCCGAACCATTGGGCGCTCTGAAGCTACTTCGTTTCCGCAAGCACTGGCGTTGCTATACTCTCCGTCTTCCCATTGCCGGTAGTAATAGCCGGGCACGGTTTCTTCAAAGCTCAGCCCGTCAATTCGGCTGGTATGGTTGTACACCACATCCATCACCACGCGCAAACCCGCCCGGTGTAAAGCCTGAACCATGCTTTTGAACTCCTCAATTCTCACCTGCCCGCGATGCGCATCGGTCGCATAACTTCCTTCGGGAACGTTGTAGTTCTGCGGATCGTACCCCCAATTGTACTGCGCGGAATCGGATTGTGTTTCATCAACCGTCGCAAAATCGAACACCGGCAAGAGATGCACGTGCGTGACTCCCATTTCATGGATCGAAAAATCGCGGACGTGAACTTCGTAAAGAAGTATGTCGCGAAATGAAACCAGATCGGGAGAGCGATCGCGAGCCCACTGTTTAGGCTTTGCCAATTGGGGATTGATAATTTGGCCGCGCGCGCCATTCGCACCAACCGCCCTGGCATATGGGCCGGGAACTTCGGCTCGCCACTCGTCGTTTATCATTACCTGAACCGTGTAGTACTCGCCGTAGTGTTTGCGGTTTATTTTTGCCAGCCAGGTACCCTGGAGCGATTTCTTCGCCGGAATTACATCAAAAGGCTCACCTCCCAGATCTGATTTATAAAGGTTCAGCTTTACTTTTTGGGCGGGTGGCGACCATAGCCGATACCTGATATCTTTCGCATTGAAGACCAACCCCAAATCGCTCGCATCGTAAATCGGATAGTCGCTAAAAGACATGTTTTCTTCCCTGTTCTCCTCACACGAAGTTAGAAGGGCAAACCCAACAAACCAGATTATTGAGACGAAATTTATTGAAGACATTTTTACAGATAACATTCCCATGGTCTAAATGTACAGCGTTTATGCTGCTTTAGCATATTTTGACCTTGTTGAAAAAGCACTTGTTCACATTTCAATGCTCGTATTGTATTGAAACCGAAATGAAAGGTACACGTTTACCTCTTTAAATTTACATCATCTATGCGCAACATCTATTTTCTGATCTTCTTTGCCACCATTTTGGTTGCGAATGATTCCTTCGCCCAGTTAGGCGACGCAGATGCGCCATTTATCCCCAACGTAATAACGCCAAACAACGACGGCCAAAACGATCGGTTTGAAATCCGAAAATCGTCGGATAGTCTCTACACAGCCGAAGATGCTCCCGCTTTAACCATTGTAAATCGCTGGGGAAAAACGGTTTACGAATCGCGTTTGTACTTGAATCAATGGGACGCATACGGCCTTGTATCAGGGCAGTATTACTATGTATTGCAACTGAAAAGCGGCCGCAGGTATAGCGGAAGCATTACGGTTATCAAATAATTGCAGAAACAGAAAGCCATAAGCGTTCTGCGTTTATGCCGCTCAACCGCAAAGCACTACTCACAGCGTTTTGTTGATATATTTATTTATCATCTACGCGTAACTTCGCCAAGACTTATCACCTTGCGCATCACTAATTGAGTTTAACCTTAATAACCTTACTCAAAAAATTTAACGTCATGAAAAAAGTATTATTAATTGCAGTTGCCGCGTTATTCGCCGCTTCTGCCGCACAATCGCAAGATGTGTACAAGCAAACCGGAGGAGAGAAAAACCTCGAGGTTTTATTTGCCCCCCTCGGTGGTAGCCCGATTGGAATCAATGGAATTAAGTTCCGTACTTTCACTTCTGCAACAACAGCTATTCGCGGTGAAGTATTTTTAGGATTCAATAGTTCAGCAGATAAACGACTGGAAACGGATTCAGAAGGGGACGAACAAGAACTGAAAGATTCCGAAAGTGCATTTGATATTTCCGTTAACATCGGTATTGAAAACCACTTTGCCGGAACTGACCGTCTATCTCCTTATGTCGGCGTTGTAGGTATTGTTGGATTTTCTAACTCCACCGAAAAATCAGAATTCTT
>JAIVHP010000199.1 GCA_020201045.1 Flavobacteriales bacterium | reverse complement strand
GTACAGGACACCCACTGGCACACCGTAGTGGCCTGGGGTAAAACCGCCGAGCTCGCCCAGCAAATGCTCAAAAAAGGCAAAGAAGTGGCCATCGAAGGAAAACTGATCAACCGCTCCTACGAAGACAAAGAAGGCAATACCCGCTACGCCACCGAAGTGAAAGCCGAGCAGTTTAAGGTTTTCGGAAAAAAAGAACCCGTAGCCTGAATCCGGTGGGTGGGGGTTGAAGCCCGCATCGGTTGATCCGGAACGTGATCCAATCGGACAACCGCTATACCGACAAACCGCCATACCGACCAACCGCCTAAGCGGCCAACTGCGCAGCCGCTCAGCGGTCATAATTTCCAACCGGGAAAAGCGCGCGATGCCTGCTCGAAATCGCCCCAAATCCCGGTTCCTTCCGCCACCATGGTGTGGCGCTCAAATAAAAAACACCGCCTCGATTTCCGGGGCGGTGTTTTTGTTTTTTACCATTCGCCAATGCAAGGCACCCGCCCGCAAACTACCCAGATTTCGTGCAGCTTTTAAAATCCCACGCGACCTGCCGGAAGGGTAGAGGGGCATAACTGCCATCCAGCTATTTGTCTGCGGGTAGTTTTAACTTGCCGATGGCAGCTTCCAGCGGATTGTGGATGGTTTTAAAATCCAAATGCGGCGATCGGCCTTTTTTAAAAACCATGTGTCCGCGGTTGATTCCCGCACGCATTTCGCGCTGGGCTTCTTCGGGAAGGTGGGTCGCATCGCGGCAATCATCCGAGCAACAACCCTCGTATTTCTCCCGGCATGTTTCGCATTGGATAAACAGCAAGTGGCAGGCGCGGTTTTCGCAATTGGTATGAGTGTCGGCGGGTTCGCCGCATTGGTGGCAGCGCGCAATTACCTCGTCGGAAATGCGCTCCCCGAGTCGCTCGTCAAAGACAAAATTCTTTCCGATAAACTTGTTTTCTAAACCTTCTTGCCTGGCCTGTCGGGCGTACTCGATAATTCCCCCTTCCAACTGAAATACATTTTCAAAGCCCTGATGCTTAAACCACGCCGAAGCCTTTTCGCAGCGAATGCCGCCAGTGCAGTACATCACCAAATTCTTGTCTTCCAGCCCGCGGATGTTTTCCAGAATATGGGGCAGCGAATCGCGAAAGGTGTCTACATCGGGAGTAATGGCGCCCTTAAAGTGGCCGATCTCGTGCTCGTAGTGGTTTCGCATATCGATAAGCACCGTGTTGGGATCTTCGGTGATGCGGTTAAAATCTTCCGCGCGAAGGTGGGTGCCACGGTTGCGCACATCAAATGATTCGTCCTGAAGTCCGTCGGCGAGAATTTTCTCCCGCACCTTAATGATCAACTTGTAAAAGCTCCGCCCATCGTCTTCGATAGCCGTGTTGAGTCTAATCTGATCGAGAAAAGTAATGCTGTAGAGAAAATCGCGGAAAGCTTCGTATTTCTCCTTCGGTACCGACACCTGCGCGTTGATTCCTTCGTGCGCCACATAGGTGCGACCGAGCACATCGAGCTCCGAAAAGTGGATAAAGAGATAATCTCTAAAAAGCTGAGGATTGCCCAATTTGGCGTACTGATAAAACGAAACAGTGACCCTTTGATCCTTTCCGGCTATCATGCGCTCTTTTAAAATGCGCCAATCCTCTTCGTTGTGTAGTTTATTCATGTTACAATGGCAAGTTATACAATGAAAACTCCTGAAGAGTAAAGCGGCAAAGATAGGGAACTTTCTCGGCCTTTGGCCGCAATTGGCAACGCTGGTGTGGGTTTGCGAAATCTAATGGCATTTTGTGCTGTTGCGGTTTACGAACGGGTGTGGTTTAAGCGGCAATAGGCAAAATCAGCAAGAGTAGAGAGTAAGAGAGTGCGGAGCAGGCCTTCGGCGCTTTTATGCACACCCCGCGCACGCCCACACCTAAAAGGGGAGACCACACGCTTTTCACAGACTAAACTAATGACCAATAAGTAACATATTCTGGTCAGTGTTATTCAGGCATGCTCAGGGGACAACTCATCACTTATAACTTATAATTTATCACTTTCTTCCACTTTTCACTTCAGTCCCCGCAAACCCACACCCCCCCGCAAAACCCACCACGCTCGAAAACCCACCCCACCATTGCCTCAAGAAAATTTATTCTTGGAATCCTACTTTCAATTTTCCTTTTTTCCGATTATCTTGCTGACCTTTAATCGGATATGTTTTGAACCAACGCGCCACCATAAACTGCTTATTTTTCTTGCTTTGCGGCGCTGTAGCCGGCGTGCAATCAGGCTGCGAAGACGCTGAGAATGCGGAAAACATGGATGCGCCGGTAGCCGAAACGCTTGCTTTGGTGCCAACGGAAGTGTGGCTGGATGACGAGATGGCAACCAGCGATCACTTTTACAATTCGACGCCTGATTTTAAGCTTTACGCGGAATTAAAGACCATACAAGCTCCACTGGAACTTCATTATAACAGCCAAAACTCCATTTTTGCCGCGGAAGTGCTGGCGGATAACGCTCCAAATCACGTTTTCTTCTTTCAGAATAAACGGATCGTGTATTCCGAGCACACCGGAGATTCGGGAGAACTGTGGAAGGTGGCCTACGCCAATAATACCGCTTATGCGGCAGCGACGCGAAGCGAAGGAAGCACCTGGAAATCGATGGATCACCACCG
>JAIVHP010000032.1 GCA_020201045.1 Flavobacteriales bacterium | reverse complement strand
GAACCAGATTAAGGTGGTGAGCCCGGGCTACCTTAAAAAGAATGACATTTCACTTCCCGATGCAGATTTTTCGGACGAATCGGAGACTGCGGTTTTTGTGCTCCGCGAAGGCAACCTTATTGGTTATATCGCCCTTGCAGACGAGATTAGAGAATCATCGGCAGAAGCCGTAAAAACCCTGCAAGAGAAGAGCATAAAAGTGATTATGGCAACCGGCGACAATAAAAATGTGGCTGAATCGGTGAGCAGTGCGCTTGAGCTTGACGACTATCACGCCGAAGTGCTTCCAGACGAAAAGCAGAAAATCATCTCCAGATTGCAGGAAGAAGGACACTTTGTTGCGATGACGGGAGATGGAGTTAACGATGCTCCAGCTTTGGCACAAGCCAACGTGGGAATCGCAGTCGGGTCGGGAACGGATGTGGCAGCCGAAACAGCAGACATCGTTTTGGTGAATAGCGACCCGAAAGATATTGCCGCTCTCGTATTATTCGGTTCGGAAACATTCAAAAAAATCAAGCAGAATCTTTGGTGGGCCGCCGGGTACAACATCCTGGCTGTACCGCTGGCAGCGGGTGTTCTCGCTCCAATTGGTGTAATTCTAAGTCCGGCACTGGGCGCGGTGTTAATGAGTTTGAGTACCGTTATCGTGGCGGTGAATGCCCAATTGCTTAAATCGAAATTGAAAATTAACGGTTAATCAGCTCCGAAGCACTTCGAGCGGTGGCTTACCCAAAACCGAACTGCTATTGCTCAAGCCGATCAAAACCGTGAGCGCTGTAATGGATACGTAGACCAACCCCAATATCGGGAAATCGGGCGACATGGTTGTGTCAAAGCTAAACCAGGCCAGAAGGGCACCGGCAATGAGCGCTATAATAATCCCCGAAAGGGAAGCCAAGCTGCCAAGTAGAAAATACTCGAGGGTGTTAATTTTTAGAATGTGGTGTTTTTGCGCTCCGAGGGTGCGTAGTAATACGCTTTCGCGAACACGCTGATACTTGCTGATCAAGAGAGAACCGATAAGAACTAAAATTCCGGTAAATATGCTGAAAAACGCCATAAAACGAATGACAAAAGAAACCTTTGCCAGCACGGCATCAACTGTGGCAAGCACCAACTGCAGGTCTATAACCGAGATATTTGGAAAATTCTCGACCACTTTTTGCTGAAAGGTGGCCGACTGCTCTCCCGATTCAAACCGCGTGAGCAAAACGTGGAATTTAGGTGCCTTCTCGAGCACACCTTCGGGAAACATCACTAAGAAATTGGTCTGCATGCGCTGCCAGTCAATTTCGCGGAAACTCCCTACATAGGTCTTTATTATTGCCCCCTGTACATTGAAGGCAATTTCGTCGCCTAGCTCCACTTTCATATCATCGATCAATCGCTCATCGAGGGAAATGAATATGGAATCGCCAGGGTTGTCTACCTTCCGCTGCCACTTCCCTTCGAGCAGCGTTTCAGAATCGGTCATTGAATCGCGGTAGCTCACGCGGTATTCGCGGTTTAACACCCAATGGCGAACATCTGAAGTGGTATCTGCACGGAGCTCTTCTACCCCCCTGCCCTTCAGGGAGTGCAAACGCATGGTTACAATAGGAACCTGGTTGAGCACCGGCATTTCGTAGGTTTTGGCAAGCTCGTTTAGCTGTGCAATCTGATCGGTCTGTATATCGAATAAAACCATATTGGGCCGATCATCTCCGGACGAGGAAACCTGCACCTTATCGATAAGCAGGTTTTGACTGATAAACAAGGTTGAAATCAGCGCTGTGCCCAGCCCGATGGTAACCACCAGGATCAGGGTTTGGTTGTTTGGGCGATAGAGGTTTGCAAGCCCCTGCCGGAGTACAAAAGAGCTGCCGGTTGGAAAAAATCGCCTTACGAAGTAAATAATCGCCTGCGCCACGCCGGCCAGGATGGCAAAAGAACCCACTATACCAATGGTAAAAACCAGCGCCCGCCAGGCATCGCTCAACTGGAACCACGCAAACGCATAAACAAAAATCAGAATCAAACTGCCCACAATAACCCGGTAGCGATCGGGTTCGGTGGTTTCAAAGCTCGCCCTAATGGCCTTAAGCGGTGAAATTTTCTGGAGCCGCAGCAAAGACAAGAGAGCAAAAAGCAGGGAAGCAACTACTCCGATAGCCACCCCCTGGGCAATGGCGAGCCAGCTCATCTGCATCTCTACATCGAAGGGAACAAAATCGGCGAACAACCCGGGAAGAAAAGCCTGAAAAGAAGCTCCCAACAAAGCACCGATGGATGAACCGATAAATCCCATTCCAACCACCTGAATAAGGAATATTCCCATGGCTTGCTTTCCCGAAGCACCCAGGCAGCGCAAAACAGCTACCGACGCAACTTTTTCTTTGAGGTAAATGTGTACCGAGCCCGCCACTCCCAGACACCCCAGGATAAGGGCTATAAATGCAGTTAAGGCCAAAAAACCTGTGAGGTCGGCGTAGGTATCGCCTACTTCTTCTTTTCGCTCAGCCACATCATCAAAGCGGTATTCGGTATCTTCGAGCCAGGGAGCGATAAATTCTTCAAAAACTTTAGGGTCAAAATCATCGGGGTACTTCGCGTAAATTTTGTATTCCATTCGGCTACCCAATTGGTTGAGTCCCGTTTTATCCATCAGGCGAAGCGGAATAAATACCGGCGGCGCCACGGTAGTGGTTATGGCCGATTGTCCCGGAACCTTCAACACGCTGGCAGCGACATTAAAAGTGAGCTCGCCAATTTTCACTGAATCACCGGGTGCGGCATCAAACTGCAAGAGAAGGGTTTGGTCTACCAGGGCGTTTTGCCCGGTGGTAAATTCCTTTGAATTAGCCTGGGGAGCCGTTTCAAAATCGCCGTAATAGGGAAAGCCATCTTCCACAGCGCGAACATAAACCAATCTGGTACCGGCATTTTTTGGGAAATAAACCATCGACGAAAAGGCCATTTCTTCTGACATAGCAAACCCGAGCGAGTCGAAGCGTTCACGCACTTCATCGCCGATGGGTGTGCGGCTTTTCACTTCCAGGTCGGCGCCGAGCAGCTCTTTGGCTTCTCCTTCTATCTGATCGTTCAGGTTATCGCCAAAAGAATTTATGGCAACCAGGGCGCCAATCCCGAGCACAATACTGCTCATAAAGAGCACCAATCGACCGGTATTCCGTCGGCTGTCGCGCCAGGCCATTTTAAAGAGCCAGCTCAATCCAATTCTTCTGTCGTTCTGATTCGCCATGGAAACTTAAATTGCCGCTTCAGTGGCTTTATCGGTGTGGAGCTTTCCGTTTTTCATGGTAATTACCCGATCTGTTTTATTTGCGAGTTCTAAATCGTGGGTAACCAACACAAGTGTTGTTCCCGCATCCCGGTTTAGCTCAAAAATCAAGTCTTCGATAGCGGCACCCGTTTCCCCATCCAAATTTCCGGTAGGCTCATCGGCAAACAAAATGGAAGGTTTATTGGCGAAAGCCCGGGCAATGGAAATTCGCTGTTGCTCGCCACCCGATAATTGCGCGGGGTAGTGTTTCCCTCGGTCGGCCAGCCCCACCGTTTCGAGCAACTCTAAAGCGCGGGCTTTCGCATCCCTGTTTCCGCGGAGCTCCATGGGTATCATAATATTTTCAAGAGCTGTAAGGGTGGGCATTAAATTGAAGCTCTGAAAAATGAAGCCCACATGCCGGTTTCTCACTTCTGCCTTCTCGTCTTCCGTTAAATCGTCTAAAACCACTCCGTTTAACGAAACCGATCCCGAGCTCGGCTTGTCCAGTCCGGCGCATAGCCCGAGCAAAGTGGTCTTACCACTTCCCGATGGGCCGACAACGGCACAGGTCGATCCTTTTTTCACATCAAAGGAAACTGCGTTTAATACGGTAAGAGAACGCGAACCGGATGCATAGGTTTTGGTGAGTTCTCTAACGCTTAAAATGATTTCTTCTGACATATAACTGGGGAAATTTTACGGTTGAAGTGAAAAGGAATACTTTTAGAACTTCGAGTCTGCAAAGATGTTCTAAAACAAGACAAGAAAACCAATTATGGATATTGATTTTAACAAGATTAGGCTGTTTTCGGCATCTCTAATTCTCTCGTGTATCTTACTCGCCTGTGGGGAAAACGAAAATCGCGAAAAAACCAGTGTTACCAGTCAATCGGCTAAATCTGAAACGGATGAGAAAAACCGCTCTGAAAAAGGTGTTGTCTTATTTTTCGGAAACAGCCTTACCGCTGGCTACGGCGTAGAAGCCGATGAGTCTTTTCCCGCGCTTATTCAAAAGCGAATTGATTCACTCGGGCTGCCCTACACCATTGTTAATGCAGGTATTAGTGGCGAAACCACTGCAACGGGATTAAACAGAATAGATTGGGTGCTCGATCAACAAAACATTTCCATTTTTGTACTGGAGCTCGGAGCAAACGACGGACTACGCGGATTGCCCCCGGAGCAAACCAAAGACAACTTGAAGGCAATTATATCCACTGTTCGCGAAAAACAGCCTTCCGCCGAAATAATTCTCGCCGGAATGATGGTGCCCCCAAGCATGGGTCAGGAGTACGGTAAAAAATACAACCGCATCTTCCCCGAAATTGCCAAAGAAGCCGAGGTCGATCTCATCCCCTTTTTACTCGATAATGTCGGCGGTATAGATTCCCTAAATCAAGACGACGGCATCCACCCCAATCCGGCGGGCAATAAGATTGTGGTTGAAAATGTGTGGTCTGTTTTGTCGGGGAAACTCAATAAATAGCAGACGAACAGGATGCTTACTTGTTCGGAACATCCAATTTTTGCTTATTTTTTTGTTTTAGCTGTGTTATCGCCATGATTTACATCGGTAATCTTCCCATCGCTCTCTTCACTACTCGAGCCTTCTGAAGTTTTAGAGTACTTGCCTTTCAAATCGTCCATTACAGACTTTTTCCAGAGCGGTGTATTTACAAAATAAGATGCCCGGCCTATTAGGTGTGCGCCCACCGGAGCGGTGAGCAGTAAAAAGAAAATAATGGCGAGTGCCCTCGTGGTGATGGAAGCTTCGCCAAAGTATGCGGCTACGCAGAGTAAAATCAAACCTACCCCGAGTGTGGCTGCTTTTGTAGTTACCGATATACGCAGGTATAAATCGGGCATGCGCAGAATTCCAACCGCTGCGAGCAAGATGAATATCGCGCCAAAAGACGCCAGGAATATGATGATGTAATCGGTCATTTTCGCTTCTTTTTTTCGATGTAGTACGCAAATGCCACCGTACCCAGAAATGCAATAAGCCCGAGAATCATTGCGATATCGAGAAAGGTGGGTTGATCTGTAATAATACTGTAAATGGCGATCATTCCTATTCCAGTAGTAATCAGCAGGTCGAGCGCCACTACCCTATCTGATAAACTCGGCCCGATTAAAAACCGAATAAAAATAAGCAGTGCACTCAAGGCGAGCACTGGCAGGATTATAAAGTACAGATAGTCGTATACGCTCATCTCAACAACTTCAATAACCGGCGCTCAAAGCCATTTTTAATTCCTTCAATAAACTCATCCTTGTCTTCAATATACATGGAGTGCACGTAAAGCACCTTCTTATCTTCAGAAACATCTAAGCTCAGTGTACCCGGCGTAAGGGAAATAAGGTTTGCGAGAAGCGTAATTTCAAAATCAGACTTGGCATCGAGTGGGACGCGGACAATACCCGGGGTCATATAAAATGTTGGAGTTATTACATCGTAGGCCACTTGAATATTTGCTTTAATAAGTTCGTAGAGAAAAAAGAAAACAAACCCCACTGCCCGCGGTACAATCTTAAAATATTTTCCATCAGAATTGCTTTGGTTGATTAGCCACAGAGCGGCAAAGCTCAAGATAAACCCAAACGCAAAATTGAGAAAGGTAAACTCCCCGGTAAGCGCCACCCAGACGAAGGTGAGCAAATTATTGAGTAAAAATCGCGTTCTCATGATCTTGCTATTTTCCTAAAACATTTTGAATATAAGGTTTGGTATCGAGAAGTTCTGTAGCCACGCGTTCTGCGAGGGTATTGAGATGTTCTGCACCAAACCCTACATAAATGGTAACAACGGCGAGCATTGCCACCGGCAGGAGAATCATAAACTTTCGTCCTTTCGAAAACGCCGAAAAGTACACGAAATCGGGTCTTTTCTTCGTTTCGACCTGGGGTTTCCAAAACACCTTTGCCCATACTCTGGCAATGATCAACAAAGTTATAAAGCTACCGAAAAGCAGCATCCCGGTTACGATGTAATTTCCAGCTTCTACTGCACCCAAAATCAATGAAATTTTTGGCCAAAAACCCGATAGCGGGGGAATTCCAACCAGCGAAAACAACGGAATGGCCAGGAGGAGTGAAACCATGGGGTGGGTTTTGTACATTCCTCCCAGTTTACGCATATCGTTACTGCCTTTTATTTTGTAGATCAATCCCGCTACAAAAAACAGGTTGGTTTTTACAAGGATGTCGTGAATAAGGTAAAACATCATTCCCGCAAGGGCCAACTCGTTAAAAAGTCCGAGGCCAGCGATCATAAAACCGATGTGACAAATAATGAGATATGAAAATATCTTTCGGATATTGGTTTGCACCAGGGCTCCGATTCCACCGCTAAAAATGGTCAGCACCCCCACGCCGAGCAAGACGGTATCAATAAATACGTCGTCGGTGAATAGAAGCGTAAAAACGCGAATCAGAGCGTATACCCCGACTTTGGTAAGCAGTCCGCTAAAAATTGCCGAAACCGCTGTGGGAGGGGTGTGGTACGAATCGGGGAGCCAGAAATAAAGCGGGAAAACCGCCGATTTAATGCCGAATCCTACGAAGAAGAAAAGGGCGCAAACATAAACCAGGCTGCGGTTTTCTACAGCGGCAATACGACCAGCCAGATCGGCCATGTTTAGCGTACCAAACAGTCCGTAGAGAATACCGAGTGCGGTAAGGAAGATTATGGATGCCAGCATGTTCAGGGCAAAGTACTTCACCGCTCCTTCGAGCTGATGCTTTTCGCTTCCCAGTGTAATGAGTACAAACGAGCTGATTATAATGATTTCAAACCAAACGTAAAGGTTAAAGATATCGCCGGTAAGAAAGGCACCGCAGAGCCCCATCAAAAGAAAATGCAGGATGGGAAGGAAACCGAATTTGAGCCTAACCCCGACGATTGTTGCGGTAGAATAAATGGACACGGCGAGTCCCGAGATAGCCGTGAGCAGCACGAGCGTTGCCGAGAGGGTGTCTGCGACAAAGGTAATTCCAAATGGGGCTTCCCAATTTCCCGACTGCACGCTTGCCATACCATTTTGCCATACGGATGAAAACAGCCAGGCGGCAAAAATTACATTAAGCGCACTTCCGGCGATGGAAATAATCTGCTGCACTCTGATGCGACCCCAGCAAAAGAGGAGAACAACCGCGATAACGGCCTGTGTAAGGATGGGAAGTAAAATAATCTGCTCCGTCATCGCTGGTCGTCTTCGTTTATACTCAGTTCGTCCATATCGTCGGTTTTCACCACTTTGTACACACGTTTAATCAGTACAATGGCGAACGATTGCAGTCCAAAACTGATTACAATTGCCGTTAGAATTAAAGCTTGTGGCACGGGGTCGGCATAAGCTCCTTCAAATGCCTTCATGCTTTCGTCTATAATTGGCGGGTTGCCTTTTGTAATTCTTCCAAGAAGGAAGATGAGCAGGTTTACACCATTTCCCAGGAGGATGAGTCCAATTATAAGCTTTACCAAACTCCTTCGGAGAATCATGTAAATCCCGGCAGCGTAAAGTAAGCCAATTGTAATAGCGAGTAGTACCTGCATTTATGTTCCTTCGGAAATGGTGAATAAAATGGTGAGTGAAACGCCTACAACCACGAGGTAGACTCCGGTATCGAAAAAAAGCGCCGAGCCTATCATTCCGATTACGGGTATCGGTTCGGGAAACCAAATACCGGTTAAAAAAGGAAGTCCGGAAATAATTTTCGGAGCAAATCCGCTCAAAATTGCAAGGGAAAGACCAATCGGCATTAAATACCCCGGATGGATGCGCAGGAGTTTTCGCGTATGGCGTACGCTGTGGGCGAACATATGCAATACAAATGCGGTTGCAGCGATGAGTCCACCTACAAATCCACCGCCCGGGAGGTAGTGTCCGCGCAAAAGAATAAACACCGAAAACAGCAAAAGCAGGGGAAGCAGGTAATTCGTAGCCGTTTGAAGAATGGATGATTTCATAATCTAGTTCACTTCATTTTTTTTCAATCGCAGTTTCAAAAGTCCGAATACACCAATGGCGGCGATGACCAAAACGGTAATCTCCACCATGGTGTCAATACCTCTGAAATCAACGAGTATTACGTTTACCACATTTTTCCCTTTGGCCAGCACATAGGCATTTTCGGCGTAGAATTCAGAAGTTTCGCGGTGAATGGGTTCCGACAGAACTTCGAGTGCCAGGGTGGTGATCAGCGCTCCGAAAATCAAGGCCAGGATCATATCGCGAATCCGCGATCGCAAATCAGACAATTTCAGGTATTTGGGCAAGCGGTAGAGAACCAGGACAAATAAGATAACCGTTAAGGTATCGATAGAAAATTGGGTCATAGCCAGGTCGGGGGCGCTGTAAAACACAAACACGAGGCTTATAGCGTATCCCAAAACCCCCAATGCAGCGACGGCTACAAGCCTGGACGACGTGAAAACGGCATAGCCGGTTGATACAATCATAATCACCAGAGTAACCACTTCGTAGATGGTGATGTCGGCAAAGGCCTTATCGGGAATTACAAACTTAGTTTCTGTAATGGTATTGTAACCCGTTAGCACAACCAAAAAACCCATGATTACAATGACGTAGTAGCGCAAAAAACCATTTTGGAAAAGACGGGTCCAGAAAAGTGAAAATTGTCTGAAGCCCCTTCCGGCAAGCAGTGAAAGTGATTTTGGCGAAATGGGTTCCAATTTGCCGATGGTGGCTTCGAGCTTGTGCGAAGGTTTAACGGTGAAGTAAAGGAGAAGGCCGGCACCCATGGTAACCATGCTTAAAAGAAATACCGTATTGAACCCATGCCAAAGCTTCAGGTGAAAGTCGAAGGATCCAAAGCCGAGCGAAGCAAGTGCAGGCCGCGCAAAAGCCGACTCTATAAGCCCGGGGAACAAGCCAAAAACCAGGCAAAGTAAGCCCAGCAGCAGGGCCGGAACCCAGAGTAAAGGACTTGGCATTTGTACCTTTTCGAGAGCCGGCGGAAGTCGAGAAACAGAGTCGCCTTGTACAATGCGTGAACCAAAATAAAGACAAGGGCGGCCAGCAGAGCCGCTTCCGTTCCCACACCAATTAAAAAAGTTAGGATACCGAGCGCGGCGATGGTAGAATACGCTAGGACGCCCTTTAAGTCGGTTCTAAACAAGGCCTGATAAGCGGTGTACACCATGGTGACCCCGCCGACTATCATCAAGGTATCGCTCCAATATGAATGGTTTCCGAGCGCTGGCGTGAACCGCAACAAAACATAAATACCGGCCTTTACCATCGTTGCCGAGTGCAGGTAGGTAGAAACTGGTGTGGGTGCCCGCATGGCTCCGGGAAGCCAGTAGTGAAATGGAAATTGAGCCGATTTGGTAAATGCTCCACCAAAGACAAAAAACAGTATGACAGGGTAAAGGGCGTGGTCTTGAAAAACCACCCCCGATGAAAGGATTTCCCGGAATGAATACGTGCCGGCTACAGCGCCCATTATGAGAACCCCAGCGAATAAAAGCATCCCGCCGATGCCCGTAACTGCAAGGGCAATCATAGCAGCTTTGCGCGATTCAGGATCTTCGTTTTTATAGCCGATTAAAAAGAATGAAGTGATGCTCGTCAATTCCCAGAACACGAAAATAGCGACCAGGTTATCGGAAAGAACCAGGCCGAGCATGGCCGCCATAAACATAGACAGGTAACCGTAGAAACGATCGATGTAGGGGTCTCCTTTCAGGTAATTTGAAGTGTAGATAAAAACAAGAGACCCGATGCCCGTGATCATCAAAGCGAAAATCAAAGACAATCCATCGAGGTTGAAGTTCAAATCTACGCCCATCGAAGGCACCCACGAGTAAGTTTCGAAAACGGTATTACCCGATGCGATTTCCGGAATAAAACTGCAGAAGTAAGCGAAAAGCCCAACCGGAATGAGCGCAGACAAAATGGATAGCTTTCCCTTGAGCAACCGCCCCGTGAAAACCAGCATTGCAGCGAATAAAAATCCCAATAAAATTGCAATCAGCATTCAGGAAGGGTTTTTTTTGACAATCGCGAAGATAGTGTTTCCGCGGTTTTGAGCCATCCTTAAACGCGAAACATAGGAAAATAGTTGAGATTGAGATGTAATTGTCAACCGTTCCAAAATTTCATTTCTCTACAATACCCCAAAATATTTTTGATTTAAAAACGGAATGAAGACCACACTCAATCGAACCCATTGGGTGAGGAAGAAATTCTCGCCGAATTATTCTTTTTCGACCAATTATGTAGTTTACAGAAGTTTCTGAATCGAAGCGCTTTGTATATTCACCGCTTACAATCAAAATAACATCTTGTGAAAATAGGTTTACACATCCTTGCACTGCTTTTGGTTGCATCGATTCAGGGCATCGCCCAGGAGTCAAAATATCAAGATCCCGAGCCGCCATTTCCGTACGCGAGCGAAGAAGTTTCTTACAAGAATGAATCTGATGGAATATCCTTAGCGGGCACCCTGACCTATCCCAAAGAAAAAGGACCACACCCGGCTGTGATCCTTATCAGCGGAAGCGGACCCCAGGATAGAAACTCAGAGTTGCTTGGACACCGGCCTTTTTTGGTGATCTCCGACTACCTTACCAGAAATGGAATTGCCGTGCTGCGCACTGACGATCGCGGTGCCGGTGAATCGGGCGGCAACCACAACGCTTCCGGTCTTGCGGAGTTTACATCAGACGCCCTTGCGGCAGTGGATTACCTCAAATCGAGAAGCGAAATTAATTCGTCAAAGATTGGCTTGATAGGCCACAGCCTGGGCGGTATTATCGGACCGATGACCGCCGCGGAGAACAGCGACATCGCCTACTTGATTTTACTCGCAGGCCCCGGAATGAAAGGCCACGAGCTTATGCTTCTCCAAAAGGAAATAATTGAACGCCAAATGGGCATAGACGATTTGAGCATCGCAATAGGCCAAAAAAATATAGGCGGCGCCTACGATATTATCCTATCTGCTAAAATGGATAGCGACAGCCTGAATACACAGCTTGAAGCTTATTTCAAACAGATATACGGCATGGCGCTCACGGAAGAACAACTATCGGCAACGGCAGAACAATTGAGCTTTCCCTGGTTTACAGACTTTGTAAAATCAACCCCGATAGCGTGCTAAAACGTGTGAATTGTCCTGTCCTGGCTATAAATGGCAGTAACGATGTTCAGGTACCCGCAGAAAAGAATTTGGCGGGAATTAAATCTGCTCTGGAAAGCGGCGGAAATAAATCTATAGAAACGTTGGAAATGGATGGTTTAAACCTATCATATAACTTAACCGCTAACTGATTTACGCAGAGAACTCTGAGATAATGGACAACCAAAGCTCAAATTATGAGTTCACGGAGGATCGCGAGCGATCAGTGAGAAACCCGACGACATTTCTCTTTGCAGGTTCTCACAGCGTGCTTGCACGCCTTAAGCCTTTTGCGCAATCCTGAACTCGTTTCGGGGCTGTGTTCTCGCTAAAACACGCCCTGCTCGTCCCTTTTTAAGCATTTCGAGCAATCCCGAACTCGTTTCGGGGCTCACTTCACCTCCGCCCTTCGGCGGAGCTCAAGCGTCAGCGCTATTTTTTTGCGTATGGCTATCCAGATAAACAGTTA
>JAIVHP010000423.1 GCA_020201045.1 Flavobacteriales bacterium | reverse complement strand
GGAAATATTGCCCTGCAGGAATTCAGACGGGTGCGCGCCAATTTGCTGCGCGACGTGTCGAAAAGGGGTGGCGTGTTTCAACTAAAAGAACACGGCTTCACGGCTGATTATCTGGACGACAATACCTTGAAATACAATTTATACCACAGTACGGGCGAAGATATAAATGGTCGTGCAGTTCCGATAAATTCCGTAGCGCACCAAATCGGTAGCGACAATGTTTTTACCGGATTGAGCGGTGGAGTTGCGGGAATTACAGAGCCCAACATACTCGTTGAGAGTGAGTTGACTACAGATGATCTGATCGTAGATTTTAACACCTACGAAGATTATTGGGTGGTAGTAGACAAGCTGGAAGCAGACCGGGGAAGTATTTCAAATTTCGGAAACGGAATCGGTATCGGCAGCGCGCTATCCGATTCGCCCGAAGACCCATGGGAGAGTTACGGTCATTTCTATGCCGTGATTACCTCTTACGAGATCAGTCCTGCGCTTACTGAAATCTCAGTAGATCACGTGCAGGGAAACGATGCCAAATTAAACATCACCAGCCATAAAGATGCCATGGGTTACTACGTGGTGGTTCCATCTTCGGCCATGGCACCCAGTTCGCAGGAAATTGTGGATGGGGTAGATTACAACGGAGTAAGTGTAGTGGCTTCGGGGGCATTCCCCATGGAAGCGGGCCTACCTGCTACAGCGCAGGTTTTGGGTTTAGATCTTTCTACTACTTACCACGCCTATGCAGTAGGCGTATCGAATGGAGATGACCTGTTGGGTCGCCGCACACTTCCCATTGAATTTACCACTACCAGCAACTCCACTCCGGCTATTTCGGGGGAAATGCCGCAGACCGTATGTTTGGGCGACGAATTTGAAGATATGCCGTTAATTATCAGCGATAGCGAAACGGCTGCCGACGACCTTCTATTGACTGTAACTTCTTCGAATACCGCACTTGTGGCCGAAGAAAACATTGTCCTTTCGGGCGAAGGTGAAAACCGAACTGTGAGCGTAATTCCATCTGAAGGTGAATCGGGAAGCACGGAAATAAAGGTTACCGTAGAAGATTTGGAAGGCGCAACTGCCTCGGTCTCTTTGAATTTTACGGTAAGTGAACTGATGGTAGCGGAGACCGCGAATGTACCGGCCGGTTGCAGCGACAGCTTCGACGGCAGCGTTTCCGTATCGGTTAGTGGCGGAACAGCGCCCTATGAATTTTTGTGGTCCACCGGAGCGACTACACCGAGCGTAGACGAACTCAACGCCGACACCTACAGCGTAGAAGTTACAGATGCCAACGGTTGCGAAGGCAACGCCGAAGTGGAAGTGACCGTGCTGGATGAAACAGCGCCGACCATCGATTGCAGCAATCTCACCGCCATGTGCGAAGGGGTTTACGAATACGGTGATCTGGTTTCGGTAGAAGACAATTGCAGCGCCACCTTTACGCAAACTGCCGGCCCCGAAGTGGGTGAAGTTGTAACACCCGGACAATACGAAGTTGAATTCACCGCTGAAGATGCTTCGGGCAATACGAGCATCTGCACCACCACGCTAGACGTAGTGGCTTACCCCGAAGTAAACCTGGGAGCAGACACTACGATTGCGATCGGTAATACCATCACTCTGGTTGCGGGCAATGATCCCGATCACAGCTACCTGTGGAGCACCGGCGAAACGACCAACGAAATTACCATTACGGTTGAAGAAGACGTTACCGTGAGTGTAACCGTAACCAACGCCCTTGGCTGCGACGACAGCGATGAGATCGACATTATTTCTACGATCAATATGGGTACGGCAACCTCGGCAAATGGCAGCACGTTCAAACTCTTCCCGAACCCGGGTACCGATAGGGTAAATCTGAGCTTTGGCCTGAATGAGCCATTGAGCAAAGCGGCCATCGCCATTTACGACCTTCAGGGCAAGCAATTGCAGACGACGCAAGTGAATGTGATTGAAAATGGCCAGGTGGTAAGCCTCGATATCAGCCAACTTCAGCAAGGTATGTATATCGCCACGATAGCGACGGAAGAAGAGCGCATGACGGTGCGGTTCTCTAAGAAGTAATATTTAGGTTTTAGTTTAAGGGGAAATCGCCGGCTCAATTTTTTGGGTCGGCGATTTTTTTGCCATCTCAATGACTTTTTCTTTGCCCAAGGTAAGCCATCGGTTTTTTCCAATTTTCTCCCTGCTGCTCAAATGTTTGACCCGGATTTAGTTTCGCACAAGCGTATCTTTCAAACCTGTTTTTGGAAGCGAGTCAAGCAGGAAGGGGTCACTAAAATTATACTGGGTGGAAATTTTCCTTTTTGTAGTTTAGTCGAGCATTAGATGCATCGCAAATGAGTAGAATCAGAATCAGAAACTTCGGCCCCATCAAGGAAGGCAATATCGAAAACGATGGCTGGATTGATATTAAAAAGGTCACGCTCTTTATCGGAAATCAGGGAAGCGGAAAAAGCACCGTAGCTAAATTGATTTCCACATTCACGTGGTTGGAGAAGGCGCTGGTAAGAGGTGACTATTCTGAAAACGACTTCTCTACCAAAAAGTCAAGTTTCGAATCACTTTTAAATTTCCATCGACTGGGAAATTATTACAACTACAGTCACAACAAAAAAATCTCAATAGAATATGAAGGAGATGTTTACGCTTTAAAGTGGG
>JAIVHP010000198.1 GCA_020201045.1 Flavobacteriales bacterium | reverse complement strand
GCGGTTTGATTCGTAGGTAATTTCGCTTCTCACTTCGCCGTTGGGGTAATATTTTTTCCAGAGCCCCTGCCGTTTATTGTCTACATAAGTACCTTCTTCTACTACGGCATCTTTTTTAAAGCCTTCTTCTACAGATAGAGCACCCATAATTTTCCAGTAACCCTGTCGGTTTCCGTTCTCGTCGGTGTAGTTCTGTCTATTGGTTTCATCGCCCGACTGAGCTGAGCAAAAAGAACTCACCGAATTCAGAAGCAGCGCTCCCAGTAAAAAGAAAAATTGAATTTTAAGCTTCATAGTTTAAGCTAAGGTAGAATTCATTACGAACATCACCATCAAAAGTTACCGGTTTTAAACCACCACTTCCCTAAGGTGAAAGAGCATGTCTTCTACCATTTTCTCGATGGTAAATTCGGGCTTCCAGCCCCATTGCTCCCTGGCCATACGGTCGTCTAAGCTACTCGGCCAGCTTTTGGCTATACCGTCGCGGTAATCGGGTTCGTAGCTCATTTTAAATTGGGGGATGTGTTTTCTGATAGCATCGGCAAGCACATCGGGAGTAAAGGAAAACCCGGTTATGTTGTAGCTCGTTCTCAATTTAATATTTGCTGCCGGTGCGTCCATCAATTCCAGGGTCGCTTTAACCGCATCGGGCATATACATCATAGGCAGTTCTGCGTCTTCACTCAGAAAACATGCATACTCGCCATTTTTGATGGCTTCGTGAAAAATGTGGACAGCGTAATCAGTGGTACCCCCTCCTGGAGCGCTCTTATACCCTATTATACCGGGGTAGCGAATGCTGCGAACATCCACTTTGTATTTGTTTGCGTAGTATTCACACCAGCTTTCGCCGGCTACTTTTGTAATTCCGTATACCGTTGTGGGCTCCATTATGGTACGCTGCGGTGTCATGTCCTTGGGCGTGTTTGGGCCAAAAACCGCGATGGAACTGGGCCAGAAAATGCGTTTGATTAATCCTTCTTTCGAAAGATCGAGTACGTTCGACAACCCATTCATATTGAGTTCCCAACCCAGAGCCGGGTTTTTTTCTGCAGTGGCGCTCAAGAGCGCTGCCAATAAATAAATTTCCGAAACGTTGTACTTTTTAACAACTTCAAAAAGTTTGTCCTTGTCAAGCACATCTAATTGCTCATAGGGCCCTTCGGCGAGCTCGTCTTTTGGCGCGTCTTTTAAGTCTGTTGCAATAATTTTGTCGTTGCCGTATGCTTTGCGGAGCGCGAGTACAAGCTCGGTTCCTATTTGACCGGCAGCGCCGATCACCAGTATATTATTTGTCATAAATCAGTAGTTGTGGGGCGCAAATTTAGTCATTCTTCATCAGGGTTGCATTTATTCCCTTCGGGGAAATCTTATCTTTGCTCAACACCTAAAAAGAAGAATATGCCGATATATCATCAACTGGGAAAGATTCCACATAAAAGACACACTGTATTTAAAAAGGCCGATGGCAACCTGCACTACGAGCAACTATTCGGTACTGAGGGGTTTAGCGGCATGTCTTCCTTGCTTTACCACCTTCACAGGCCCACACAGGTAAAAGAGATGGGGAAAGCGGTAGATGTAGCTCCCCAAATAGCGGTGGGTAAGAATATGAAGTCCTATCGTTTCCACGGATTTAAAATTAAACCGGCTGATGATTACCTCGAAAGCAGAATTCCCATTATGGTAAACAACGATTGCTATGTGGAATTGGCTGCCCCCAGGAAATCTATGGACGACTACTTCTATAAAAACGCAGATGCAGATGAGGTGATTTTCATTCATAAAGGGGAGGGAACGTTCAGATCGTTTCTCGGGAATATTGAATTCAATTACGGAGATTATATTGTCGTGCCCAGGGGAATGATTTACCAAATGGATTTCAAAACAGCCGATAACAGGTTGTTTATTGTTCAATCATTTAGTCCGATATATACCCCAAAGCGTTATCGAAATCATTTCGGCCAGCTCCTCGAGCACGCGCCGTTTTGTGAACGCGACATCAGAAGGCCGGCAAACCTGGAAACCCACGATGAAACCGGCAATTTTTTGATAAAGATTAGAAAGCAAGATACCCTCCATCAATACACGTATGCAACACATCCTTTTGATGTGGTGGGCTGGGATGGATACAATTATCCGTATGCTTTTTCCATTCACGATTTTGAGCCACTTACCGGAAGAATACACCAGCCGCCACCCATTCACCAAACATTCGAAGCTGCCAATTTTGTAATTTGCTCTTTCTGCCCCAGACTCTACGATTATCACCCCGAAGCAATCCCTGCGCCTTACAATCACAGCAATATAGATTCCGACGAAGTGCTCTACTACGTAGATGGCGATTTTATGAGTCGAAATGATATTGAAGCGGGTCACATTAGTTTGCACCCGGCGGGAATTCCCCACGGGCCGCACCCCGGTGCTACTGAGCGGAGCGTTGGCAAGAAGGAAACCGAAGAACTCGCGGTAATGGTAGACACCTTCAAGCCGCTAAAGCTCACCAGGCAGGCTATGGATATTGCCGATGAAGATTATTGGAAGTCCTGGGTATGATGTGTCCAGGATGAATTGAACTAAAAAAAATAGCTGCCAATCGACAGCTCTTTCTTTTTTTGAAATGAAAAACCTTTAGTTCTTCACAAACTTTGCCACAGAAGAATATCCATCCAGACC